>JAZNXZ010000200.1:0-5436 GCA_045594165.1 Candidatus Scatosoma sp. | reverse complement strand
TTCATATCGGGCAAATAAATATCTACGAACGGGTCGATACGTTTTAGCGTGTCGACCTTTTCATAACTACCCGTATTATATACGACGGGGATTTTCGGTTGATACAGTTCAAACGCAGGGATAAGGTACGGCGTTAAATGCGAGGGAGTAACGAGGGAAATATTTTCCGCACCCGCGTCTTCCAGCTCCTTGAAAATATCCGCCAGCCCTTGCGCCGTAACGGCTTTGCCGCGCTTTGCGCGCGAAACCTCGTAATTTTGACAGAAAACACAGCGCAGATTGCAACCGCTAAAAAAAATTGTGCCGCTACCCTTTTGAAAAGAAATACAAGGCTCTTCAAAAGGGTGCAGATAATATTTTGCAACACGCAGTTCCGAAACGCCGCAAGCGCCCACGCCGCGCGTACGGTCCGCACCGCATTCCACGGGACAAAGTTTGCAATTTTTCAGTTGTTCCGTCCATTTTCCGTCCATGGAAAATATTATAGCACGAATAAAAAAATAATGCAAGCGGCTTTATCGGTTAAGAAAAAGTTGACAAAGGTAAAAAAATGGGGTATAATGAAATTCCCAATGAGGAATTGCGCCGAAAAAGGCGCGGTTTTTTTGAGTGGAAACTTTTCCGCAAATCTCAGCCGCGGGAAAGAACTATGTTAAAAAAGGTATTTTTACATGAAAAAGTTTTTTACGAGCGAAAGCGTTACCGAAGGGCATCCCGACAAGGTTTGCGATAATATTTCCGACGGACTTTTGGACGCGATTTTGGCACAAGACCCCTACGCGCGTGCCGCGGTAGAGTGTGCGGCGGCGTTTGATACTTTGCTGATTATGGGAGAAGTTACGACGACGGCGAACGTGAATTATGAAGAAAAAGCAAGAGAGATTATCAAGGAAATCGGGTACGATTTCGGTACTTTTGCGTACGATAAATGCAAAATTATCACGGCGATACATCAACAATCCCCCGATATTGCCATGGGCGTAAACGCGTCCTTGGAAAAAAAGACGACGGGTGGCGACGAGGCAGACCAACTCGGCGCGGGCGACCAAGGTATGATGTTTGGTTACGCTTGCCGCGAAACGAAGGAATTAATGCCGTTGACGCTGTCCCTTTCTCACCGTTTGGCAAAGCGTTTGACGGACGTTAGAAAGAGCGGTTTGTTGCCTTACCTTCGCCCCGACGGAAAGACGCAGGTAACGGTGGAATACGTGGACGGCGTAGCAAAGCGCGTGGATACGGTGGTCGTTTCCACACAGCACGACGCAGTCGTTTCGCAAGCGCAAATCCGCGAAGATATGAAAAAATTCGTCATTGACGAAATCATTCCTGCCAGCCTTATGGACGAAAATACGAAAATTTATATCAACCCGACGGGCAGATTTGAAATCGGCGGTCCGGAAGGGGACAGCGGTTTGACGGGGAGAAAGATTATCGTAGATACCTACGGCGGCAGATGCGCGCACGGCGGCGGTGCGTTCTCGGGAAAAGACCCGACGAAAGTAGATAGAAGCGCGGCGTATTTCTGCCGTTATATTGCGAAGAACTTGGTGGCGGCAGGGCTTGCCGACGAAGTGGAAATTCAGGTGGCGTACGCAATCGGTGTGGCGAAACCCGTTTCCGTATTCGTGGACAGCCACGGCACGGGCAAGTTTAGCGACGAACGCCTTGTGGAAATTGTCAAAGCGGAATTTGATTTGCGTCCGTATGCGATTATCCGTACCTTGGATTTACGTAAACCCGTTTTCAAAAAGACGGCGGCGTACGGACATTTCGGGTACAAGGGCTTTTCGTGGGAGCAAATTGACCGCGTAGAAGATTTGAAAAAATATTTGTAAAAGTATTTGCAGGGATAGACAAAAAATAACCGAGCGGAGATTTCCACTCGGTTATTTTTTATTCTGCAACGGACGCGTTGCCGTTAGAAGAACTTTCGCTGTTCAAAGAAGTTGCGACAGAACTTTCAGACGAATTTTCTAACGAGCTTTGGGATGCGGGGGCGCTGCTACTGCTTTGGGACGTAGGCGCGTCGTCGTCCTTTTTACAAGCGGCAAGACTGAGCGCGCCGCAACACAGGGTAAGAGAAAGTGCCAAGATTAACAGTTTTTTCATACAATCCTCCTGAAAATGAAAAAATAGTGGGGGTTGCGTTGTGCAACCGTCCTTTCGTATAGGTTATGGACAACTTTTCAAAGATTTAGTACGAAAAGCAAGAAATTTTTATAAAAAGCCGTGTTTTTTGCGAAAAGGGGGTATACGGTACGCGACGAATACGGCATAACAAAAACGGAACACTTGAAAAAAGCGTTCCGTTTTAGCATTTTTATACGTTCGGTTTACAGCAATACGATACCGTGCTCTTTGCAAACGCGACGGGTTTCTTCGTCCCAAAGGGAAACCTGCACTTCGCCGATATGCGCTTTGCCAAGGAGCAGCATGGAAAGTCGGGATTGCCCAATACCGCCGCCCATGGTCAGGGGAAGTTCTCCTGCCAAAAGCGCCTTATGGAAAGGCAGGGCGCGGCGATCGTCTGCGTCCGATTTTTTCAGCTGTTCGTCCAAAGATTTTTCGTCAACACGGATACCCATGGACGAGATTTCCATGGCACAGCCCAACACGTCGTCCCAAAACAGAATATCGCCGTTGAGCGACCAATCGTCGTAGTCGGGTGCGCGGTTGTCGTGCGGTTTGCCCGATTTCAGCTTGTCGCCAATTTGCATAATGAACACCGTTTTATGTTCCTTTACGAAAGCGTTTTCGCGCTCTTTCGAGCAAAGGTCGGGATACAAATCTTCCAACTCTTGCGAGGTGACGAAGGTAACGGTGCGGCACAGCTCCACGTCGATTTGCGGATAGCGGCATTTTAAGAAATCCAGCGTGTCGCAAATTGCGCCGACGATACCCTGCACCACCTTTTTAAGATAATCGAGGTTGCGCGTGTCGCGGGTAATGATTTTTTCCCAGTCCCATTGGTCGGTATAGACGGAGTGTAAATTATCCATTTCCTCGTCGCGGCGGATGGCGTTCATATCGGTATACAGCCCCTCACCTGCGGAAAATCCGTACACGGCGAGCGCCATGCGTTTCCATTTCGCCAAAGAATGCACGACGACGGCGTCCTTACCCGTTTCTTTCAAATCAAAACGAACGGGGCGTTCTACGCCGCTAAGGTCGTCGTTCAAACCCGTGGTGGGGTCTACAAAGAGGGGGGCGGATACGCGCTTTAAGTTGAGCGCAAGGCACAGCCGTTCTTCAAAAGTCCGTTTTAAGAGGCCGATTGCCGTTTGCGTATCGTACATACCCAAATTCGATTTATAGCCCTTAGGCACGATCACTTTGCTCATATTTCTCACCTTTGTGAATTGTGATTTAGCATAGTATAGCATATTTTTATAGTGATTGTCAACGGAATTTTTTATAAAAGGCGTGCCTACGCAAAAAAAGAAAAAAATAGTGAGAGGCACGTTTGTTTGCTTGTTTTTGTCTTAAAAGGGCGAAAAGAGGGTATAAATGTAAGGATATCCGTTTTTTACACCTACAAGAGCTTGCTTTTTGTGATATTTTTTGGGAAAACGCATAGAAAACGCTTTGATTTTTCAGGGAAATATTGTACAATATATAATGACGGTAAAATGCCGTAAAACGGCGGTTTACCCAAAGGGTAAGTTTTTGCCTAAGAAATGAGAAAAAATAAATCTATCGGAGTTTTTAAGATGGGATTGATTAAATATTTGATGAGCGGCGACGCAAGACGCAGTTTGAAAAAACTGAACAAAATGGCAGACCAGGTAGAGGCGTTAGAACCCAAATACCAAGCCATGGACGACGAAACCCTGAAAGGGCAGACGGCGGTGTTAAAACAACGGCTTGCGGACGGCGAAACGTTGGACGATATTTTATACGACGCGTTTGCGGCTCTGCGTGAAGCGGCAAAACGTATCCTCGGTATGCGTCATTTCCGCGTGCAGATTATCGGCGGTATCTGTTTGCATCAGGGCCGTATTGCAGAGATGCGTACGGGTGAAGGTAAGACGCTCGTTTCCACGTTGCCCGCTTACCTTAATGCGCTCTCTGGCAATAGCGTACACGTCGTTACGGTCAACGATTACCTTGCAAAGCGCGACGCCGAGTGGATGGGGAAAGTTCACAAATTCATGGGCTTGACGGTTGGCGTTGTCGTACCCGGCATGGAGGACGACGCAAAGCGCGAAGCGTACAAATGCGATATCGTATACGGTACGAATAACGAATTCGGTTTTGACTATCTTCGTGATAATTTGAAAACCGACCTTAACAAAATGGTGCAGCGCGATTTGACGTTTGCCATCGTTGACGAAGTCGACTCCATTTTGATTGACGAAGCGAGAACGCCGTTGATTATTTCGGGGAAGGGTGAAAAATCGTCCGATTTGTATATGCAGGTGGATAAGCTGGTGCGTACGTTTACGGGCGGTTTTGACGACGATTTGAAAGAAGCGGAAGAGGCGGCGATGCAAGAACTCCGCGCCAACAAAAAGAAGAACAAGAAAAAGGCGGTTATCGAGGACGTAGAAGAGGACGAAGAAGATTTCGTGGACTACACCAAGATGTCTTTGGAAGAACAGGCGAATTACGAGGCGGAACAGGCGGAAAAGAAAGCAGCTGCCGCGGCGGCTGCGCCCGAGGGCAGAAAATCCCTTGCCATGGAACGCAACTGGGATTACATTATCAACCGTAAGGATAAGACGGTAGAACTCACCGACAGCGGTGCGAGAAAGGCGGAACGTTTCTTCCGCATCGACAGCATTGCGGAAATTGAACACGCCGATTTGAACCACCATATTCAGCAGGCGCTCAAAGCGCACAAGCTTTTCAAACTGGACGAAGACTATATCGTAAGCGACGGCGAAGTTATCATCGTCGACGAATTTACGGGGCGTCTTATGAACGGCAGAAGATATTCCGACGGTTTGCACCAAGCCATTGAGGCGAAAGAGGGCGTAGAGGTACGCAGCGAAAACAAGACGTACGCAACGGTTACGTTCCAAAACTATTTCCGTCTGTATAAAAAGCTGTCGGGCATGACGGGTACGGCAAAAACGGAAGAGGCGGAATTTAGAACGATTTATTCGCTCGACGTTGTGGAAATCCCCACCAACCGTCCCATCAAGCGTGTGGACTTGCCCGATTTGGTTTACTCGACCGTCAACGGCAAAAAACGCGCTATCGTAGACGAAATTATGAAACGCCACGAAAGCGGTCAGCCTATCCTGGTCGGTACTTCGTCCGTTGATAAATCGGAAGAGATTTCCAGACTTTTGAAACGCAACGGCGTAAAACATAACATTTTGAACGCAAAGAACCACGAACGCGAAGCGGAAATCGTGGCGCAGGCAGGGCGTTTGGGCGCCGTAACCATTTCGACGAATATGGCGGGGCGTGGTACGGATATTCTGCTTG
>JAZNXZ010000199.1:0-6606 GCA_045594165.1 Candidatus Scatosoma sp. | reverse complement strand
ACCAAAGAATACATACGTGATTTTCGGGGAGGCAGCTATGAACATCATTTTACTCGGTGCGCCCGGCGCGGGCAAAGGTACGCAAGCGTCTAAAATTTCGGACGCGTACAAATTACCGCACATTTCGACGGGCGATATTTTCAGAGAGAACATCAAAAATGAAACCCCTATCGGGTTGCTTGCAAAATCTTTCATCGATAAGGGACAACTCGTTCCTGATGAAGTTACTTGCAAAATCGTGGAAAACCGTATTGAAAAAGAGGACTGTAAAAACGGTTATATGCTCGACGGTTTCCCCCGTACGATTGCACAAGCAGAGGCGTTGGACAAAATTGCAAAGATTGATTTGGTCATCAATATTGACGTAGACCACTCGTTGCTTTTGGACAGACTTTGCGGCAGACGTGTTTGCAAGGATTGCGGCGAAAGCTATCATATTTCGAGACTTGGCGACAAGACGGATTGCGCGCGTTGCGGCGGCGAACTGTATCAGAGAAAGGACGATAATCCCGAAACGGTACAAAGCCGACTGGACGTGTATAACGCACAGACGTCGCCCTTGATTGAGTATTATACGAGAAAGGGAATCCTCTTCAACGTCGTTGGAAACACGACGCCCGAGGACGTATTCGAAAAAGTATCGAAAAAGCTCGACGCCATGAAAAAATAAGTTATGATTCACGTAAAGAGCGAAAGAGAAATTGAACTGATTCGTCAGTCCTGTCGGATTGTCCGTGATACGCTCAACTTCGTAGGGGAGAAAATCCATGCGGGGATGACGACGAAAGAATTGGACGTTTTGATTGAACGGTTTATCCGTTCGGAAGGTGCAAACCCTTCCTGTCTTGGATACGGCGGTTTCCCTGCCTCGGCTTGCATTTCGATAAACGAAGTGGTTGTGCATGGGATTCCTGACGATAGGGTGATTCAGGACGGCGACATTGTCAGCGTGGACGTAGTTGCTGATAAAAACGGCTACCACGGTGACGCATGCAGGACGTTCTGCGTCGGGGCGGTTGCACCGGAAGTTAAACAACTTGTACAGGTAACCGAACAATCTTTCTTTAAGGCAATCGAAGGCTTGAAAGCAGGCACACCGTTATACGATATCGGATATCGTGTGCAGAAGTATGCGGAAAGTTTTGGATACGGCGTAATTCGTTCCTATACCGGACACGGTATCGGTAGGGAAATGCACGAAGACCCGTCCGTTCCGAACTACGGCAGACTGGGTACGGGTGTACGGTTAAAAGCTGGTACGGTTCTTTGTATCGAACCGATGATCGCTATGGGCAGTTGGAAAGTAAACGTTTTACGGGACGGCTGGACGGCGGTAACGGAAGATAGGAAACCTGCGGCGCATTATGAAAACACCGTAGTAGTGCGCGAAGACGGCGTGGAAATTCTTACTTTGTAAGAACCAAACGCAAACATGAAAAATAACGGCGGAAACGAGAGTTGACGCGATAAAAATTCGGAGGAAATTTCTGTGTCCAAAGACGACGTAATCGAAGCGGAAGGGAAAGTAATCGAGGCGTTGCCTAACGCAACGTTCAGAGTGCAGCTTTCCAACGGTCACATAATCACGGCGTATATTTCCGGTAAGCTGAGAATGAATTATATAAGAATCATTGAAGGCGACACGGTAAAGTTGGAAATGAGCCCGTATGATTTGACGAAAGGCAGAATCACATGGCGTAGCAAGTCGTAAATTGTAACGACGAAAGACTTTTAATTAACAAGGAGAAATTACAATGAAAGTTAGACCTTCTGTAAAACCTATGTGCGACAAGTGCAAAGTTATCAAGAGAAACGGCAGAGTTATGGTTATCTGCTCCAAGAGCAAGAGCCATAAGCAAAGACAGGGCTAAAAAATAAAAAAGAAAGTGTCGCAAAACAGTTGACAGACCTTGACAAGATATGGTAAAATGTTATTATGCCGTAATTTGGGGGATGTCGAAAAAATGGCGATATTTTCCAAAAAAGAATAGTGTAATCGAGCTGAATTTCCGTAATTTTACGGAAACTCAGTTTTGTTGCGTTTATTCATAGTTGTCATTTTTCCGTAAAACGGGGCTTGGACAGGCGTCTAAGGGACAATTTGTGGATAAACAGATTACGAAAATAATACGGTACGTGTCGGGCGGCATTTTCCACTGCCAAACGTTGCGTGCTTGTTGGCGATATACAGAAAAAATAAAAAAGATTAAACAAATGGAGGACAGAAATCTATGGCACGTATTGCCGGTGTGGATTTACCCAGAGAAAAGAGAGTCGAAATCGGGCTTACCTATATCTATGGTATCGGTTTAACGACTTCCAAAAAAATTCTCGCGGAAACGGGCATCAATCCCGATACGAGAGTTAAAGACCTCGACGAGAACGACGTTTCCAAATTGAGAGAATATATCGATCACAACCTTAGAGTAGAAGGTGAACTTCGCAGCGAAGTTTCCCTCAACATCAAGCGCCTTATGGAAATCGGTTGCTATCGTGGCATCCGTCACAGAAAGGGCTTGCCCGTACGCGGACAGAGCACGAAGAGAAACGCTCGTACGCGTAAAGGTCCTGCACGCGCAATCGCAGGCAAGAAGAAGTAATAGGAGGCGATAAGAATTATGGCAGAAATGAAGAAAAAAGTCGTTTCCAGAAAGCGCAAAGAAATTAAGAAAATTGACAAAGGTCAGGTTCATATTCAGTCCACGTTCAACAACACGATTGTAACGGTAACGGACATGAACGGTAACGCAATCTCCCAGTCCAGCGCAGGTGCGCTTGGTTATAAGGGCAGCAGAAAGGGTACGCCTTTCGCAGCGCAGATGGCGGCTGAAACGGCGGCTAAAGTTGCGAAAGAACACGGTTTGAGAACGGTTGAAGTGTACGTAAAAGGCCCCGGTGCAGGTAGAGAATCTGCAATCCGTGCGCTCGCTACGTGCGAATTGGAAATCACGTTGATTTCCGACGTTTCCCCCATCCCTCACAACGGATGCAGACCCCCGAAGCGTCGTAGAGTTTAATCAGGAGGCGAAAAGAAATTATGGCAAGATATAGAGAAGCTAAATGTAAGCTTTGCAGAAGAGAAGGCGGCAAATTGTTCCTTAAAGGGGACAAGTGCTATATGGAAAAATGTCCCTTCAATAAGCGCCCCGTTGCTCCCGGTCAGCACGGCGCAGACAGAAAGAAGGTTTCCGAATATGGTTTGCAGCTTCGTGAAAAGCAGAAGACCAAGAGAATTTACGGCGTTCAGGAAGGTCAGTTCCGTAAGTATTACGAAATGGCAGACCGCATGAAGGGCGTAACGGGTGAAAACATGTTGTCCTTGTTGGAAAGAAGATTGGATAACGTAGTATTCCGTATGGGTATTGCGCCTTCCAGAACGTTGGCTCGTCAAATTGTAAGCCACGCACACCTTTCCGTAAACGGCAAGACGGTTACGATTCCTTCCTACATTGTAAAGGCTGGCGACGTAATCGTTGTTAAAGAAAACAGAAAGGGCAATAAATATTTCACGGCTCTGAAAGAAACGAAGGCAAGCAACACTCTTGTTAAATGGGTTGAGTTTGACAGAGAAAAGCTTGAAGGTAAAGTATTGGCTCTTCCTACGAGAGAAGATATCGACAGCCAGATTGCAGAGCATATGATTGTCGAATTGTACTCCAAATAATCGAATATAAGGAGGTAACATAATGATCGAAATGGATATGCCTAAGCTCGAAGTGCTTGAAAACGACGACTTTTATGCAAAAGTAGTGTGTGAGCCCTTAGAGAAAGGTTTCGGTCTTACTATCGGAAACTGTTTAAGAAGAATTTTGCTCTCCGCATTGCCCGGTGCTGCGGTAGAAGGCATCAAATTTCTTGACGGTAGCGTAAAACACGAGTTGTCTGCTGTATCGGGCGTTAGAGAAGACGTTACGGAAATTATCCTTAACCTGAAAACGCTTGCGATTAAAACGAAAATAATCGACAAAGATTATGAAAAAGTTCTGCATATTTGCAAGGAAGGTCCTGCCGTTTTGACGGGTAAAGACCTCAACGTTGACGCGGAAATCGAAGTTATCAACGGTGATCAGTACATCTGCATGATCGACGAAGGCGCTAAGCTTGATATCGAGCTTACCATCGGCAGAGGCAGAGGGTACAGACCTGCGAAAGAAAACAAGAAACCCGTTATCGATTATATTGCAATCGATTCCATCTATACCCCCGTACAGAAAGTAAACTATGCGGTTGAACCTACGCGCGTAGGTCAGGCGGTTGACTATGATAAATTGACGTTGGAAGTATGGACGGACGGCACGTTCTCGGGCAAGGAAATCATTTCCTTGGCAGCAAAGATCATGCAGGATCATATCGGTTTGTTCGTAAACCTTTCGGAAACGATTAAGGGTATGGATATCCTTGTCAAGACGGAAGACGACAAGCAGAAACAGATTCTCAAGATGGCGATTGAAGAATTGGAAAATCTTTCCATTCGTTCGTACAACTGCTTGAAGAGAGCAAATATTCACACGATCGAAGATTTGACCAAGAAGACGGAAGACGATATGTTGAAGGTAAGAAACCTCGGCAGAAAGTCCTTGGAAGAAATTATTCAGAAGTTGGAATCTTACGGTCTCTCATTAAAACAACAGGAGGATTAAAATTATGCCCAGAAAATTGGGAAGAACGTCCAAAGAAAGAAACGCACTCCTTAGAGGCTTAGCGTCCCAATTGCTTTGGTACGGTAAAATTGAAACGACCGCTGAAAAAGCGAAAGAACTCCGTTCTTACGTTGAAAAATTGATCACGAAAGCGGTTAATACCTATGACGATAACATCGAATTCGAAGTAACGAAGAAAGATAACAAAGGCAAAGAAGTTACGGTTACCAGCGTAAAAGACGGCGCAAAGAAATTGGCTGCTCGTCGTGCGATCATGGCTAAGACCTACGATTTGCAAGAAATCAAAGCTTTCTCCGAAAAGAAGAGCGACTACAAGGCAAGAACGGCTGACGTTCAGCACCCCTTGATGGACAAGATCTTCAACGAAATCGCACCTAAGTATGCGGCTCGTAAAGAAGAACTCGGTCAAGGTGGCGGCTATACGAGAATCTATCTTCTCGGCGAACGTCGTGGCGATGGCGCAGAAGTTGCTATTATCGAACTTGTTTAATTGTCAACAGACAGTAAAATACCCGTTGAATTATCCGACGGGTATTTTTTTACGCGCTTGGATAAGTAAATTTATTCCGCTATTGCTTTTTTCTCTGAAATGTGCTATACTGTTTGGGAAAGGAGAAAAAGTATGACGGATTGCATTATTATCGGCAGCGGTGTGGCAGGAATTTCCGCTGCGCTTACCTTAAAAGCCAACGGTAAGAGTTTTTTGTTATTTGGTTCGCCTGCGCTTAGCGAAAAGATTGAAAAAGCAGAGCTGATTCGTAATTACCCCGGGCTTTCTAATATTACAGGGAAAGATTTTGTGGCGGCATTAAAAGCGCAACTTTCCGAGGCGGAAATCGAGATAAAAGACGAAAAGGTGGGGGGCGTGTACGCGATGAAAGAAAAATTTACCGTACTTACCCAAGACCAAACGGCGTACGAAAGCCGTAGCGTAATCCTTGCTTGCGGCGTGGAAAGCGTCAAACAGATTGACGGCGAAGAGAAATTTTTGGGTAGAGGTGTCAGTTATTGCGCCACCTGCGACGGTTTTTTATATAAGGGCAAAACGATAGCCGTATTTTGCACGTCCAAACGCTTGGAGCACGAAATAGAGTATTTGGCGGATATTGCCGCAAAAGTGTATTTGATTCCGATGTACAAAGACGTGGTGATACGTCGCGACAACGTGGAAATTATCCGTAAAATGCCCAAAAAAATCGACGGGACAAAGCGGGTGGAAAAGATTACGTTCGCGGTTGCGCCGTCGCAAAATGCCCCCAAAGAAATCGAAGTGAGCGGCGTTTTTATGCTGCGTGATTGTGTTTCGCCTGCTATTTTGGTTGGCGGTTTACAAATGCAGGACGGACACGTGGTCGTTGATCGCGACATGTCTACCAACCTTTCGGGCTGTTTTGCCGCCGGGGATTGCACGGGCAGACCCTATCAATACGCAAAAGCTGTGGGGGAAGGCAATATAGCCGCACATTCCGTAACGGAATTTGTGCGCTAATAAGAGTTAAGGAGGCTGAAAATGGAACGAGAACGGGTAATTCTGCACTCCGACTTAAATAATTTTTTCGCCTCGGTAGAGATTGCACTTGACCCGTCGTTGGCAGGCAAGCCGTTGATAGTTTGCGGAGACCCGAAAGAACGGCACGGCATCGTGCTCGCCAAGAACGAAGAGGCGAAGAAATTCGGCATCAAAACGGCGGAAACGGTGTATTCTGCGTTAAAAAAGTGTCCTGACGTCCAGATGGTCGGTTCGCATTATCACGAATATAAGCGGTATTCTGCGCGTGTAGTAGAAATTTACGGACGATACACCGACGTTATCGAAGAGTGTAGCATTGACGAGTGTTCGTTGGATATGACGGAAAGCACGTTGCTGTTTGGCGACGGCAGAACGATTGCGGAGCGTATCCGCAAAGAGGTCAAGGAGGAGCTAGGGGTAACGGTATCGGTCGGC
>JAZNXZ010000198.1:0-5980 GCA_045594165.1 Candidatus Scatosoma sp. | reverse complement strand
CGAATATTTGCAAAATAAAGAAATCACCGTTTCTACTATGATGGAGCTTTTCGGCGTGGAATACGCCTGTCCTTGCGCGTCGCTTGTAGACGATACGGCGGTGTTTGACGGCGATAAACGGTTTGCGCCCTCTTTGCGCGGTGACGATATCGTTGTCCCCACCAAAGCGTTTGTGGAAAAATTGGAAACTGCGACAGGTATCAAGATTAAAAATCTTGCCGATTTGAAAAAGGCGATTTGCATGCGTTTGGACGTCTTTGCGGCGTGTGGTTGCCGTTTTTCCGACCATGCGTTGGATAACGGTTTTGTTTTTTATCAAGACGACGGCAAAAACGAGAAACGTTTTGCGCTGGCACTTGCAGGGAAATTATCTTGCGAGGAAAAAGCAAAATTCTCGTCGTATATGCTCACGTTCTTAGGCGAGGAATACGCCAAGAGAAATTTCGTGATGCAATTACATATCGGCGCGGAAAGATACACTAGTTCGACTTTGCGCGAAAAGGTAGGGCCTGCGGGCGGTTTTGCGGGCATTGGCAACAGCGTAAACGTTTCGTCTTTGACGAGGTTTTTAGATACGGTAGACCGTGGGGAACACGGCTTACCTAAGACGGTTCTTTTCACGCTCAATCCTGCGGATAACGCGCTTATGTCCGTACTGTCCGGTTCATACGCAAAGGACGGCGTCGCGGGCTTGATTACGCAAGGTCCGGCGTGGTGGTGGTGCGACCACAAACAAGGCATGGTAGAAATGTTTGAAAATGCGTCGGTGTTTAGCGCATTGTCGAATTTTGTCGGTATGACCACCGATTCGCGCAGCTTTTTGTCCTTTGTCCGCCACGATTATTTCAGACGGGTGCTCTGTTCTTGGCTGGGCGAAAAGTGGACGCAGGGCGAATTGCTTTGCGAGTGGGACGAGGTGAAATCGCTGGCGTATCAACTTTGCTACGGCAACGCAAAATCGGCGGTTGGATTATAATAACGGAAAACTATAAAGGAGAAAGGATATGTTTCAAAACAAAACGGCGGTAGTAACGGGTGCAGGCGGTACGCTCTGTTCGGCAATCGCAATCGAATTAGCAAAACAGGGCGCGAAAGTCGTGCTCGTTGGCAGAACCAAAGAGAAATTGGACGTCGTCCGTGAAAAAATCGAAAAGGACGGCGGCGTTTGCATGGTATATGCGTGCGACGTTACGGATAAGGACAGCGTGGCGGCTTTGGCAAAAGAAACGGAAGAAAAATTCGGCGGTTGCGATTATTTGATTAACGGTGCAGGCGGTAACAATATCAAGGCAATGCCCACGATAACGAAATACGACGCGCGTGAACTTTCGGGGGGACTTCCCGAAGGGCAAAAGGGATTGTACGACATTGATATGGACGCGTTTAGAAGCGTTTTGGATATCAATATCATGGGTACGGTATTGCCGACCATGGAATTTGCGAAACAAATGGTGAAAAAGGGCGGCGGCAGTGTTATCAACTTCGCGTCCATGAACACCTACTGCCCGTTGACGAGATGTTTTGCCTACGCGATGAGTAAAGCGGCGATTAGCAACCTCACGCAATCGTTTGCGGCGTACTATGCTCCTGCAAACATCCGTATCAACGCCATCGCGCCCGGCTTTATGGTCAACGAACGCAGTAAAAATTATCTCGGTACGGTCGAGGACGGCTTGACGGCGAGAGGGCAGAGCGTTATCAATCACACGCCGATGGGGCGTTTTGGGCAGGCAGACGATTTGCTTGGCTGTATGAAATGGTTGCTTAGCGGTGACGCGGCGTTTGTGACGGGTATTACCGTGCCCGTGGACGGCGGTTTCTTGACGCTTGGAGGCGTATAAAAGGAGCAATAACATGTTATTAACCGATTATTTTAGAAGTACACCCGACGTTACGTGGGATTATGCCAAACAAAGCGGCGTCAACTACGGCGTTATTCGCTTGCCCGAAAATCAGGGTTTTGACCTGACGGACAAGAACCATTGGGCGGCGATACACAAGCGTTTTACCGATTACGGCATTACGCCCGTGATCGTAGAGCCGATGCCTAATGAAGTGCACGATCACATCAAGGCAGGGGATACGCTCCGTGACGAAAGCATTGAAAAAGTGATTAAAATGCTGCCGATCATGCGTGATTTGGGCATGGAAAGCATCTGCTTTAACTGGATGGCGCATATCGGTTGGCTGCGGACGAGAAGTGATATTTTGGAAAGGGGCGGCGCTTTCGTAACGGAATACGATCCCGCTGATTTTACTCCTAAAGCAGGGGCGCATATCACGGCGGAACAGCTTTGGGAAAATTACGAATATTTCTTGAAAGCGGTAATGCCGACGGCGGAAAAGTGCGGAATAAAGCTTGCGTTGCACCCCGACGATCCCCCCGTGCCCAACCTTGGCGACGTGTCCCGTATCATGATTTCCGTGGACAATATCAAAAAGGCGATTTATGATATTTATCCCAGCGAAATGTTAGGACTTACCATGTGTCAGGCAAACTTTTATATTATGGGCGCGGACGTGGAAAAGACGATTGAAGAATTTGCGGAAAAGATTTTCTTCGTGCATTTTAGAAATACGACGGGTTCGCTGAAAAAGTTTAGAGAAACTTTTCACGACAACGGCGATTTGGATATGGCGAAATTGCTTCGCTTGTATACAAAACTCGGTATCGACGTGCCTATCCGCGTCGACCACGTGCCGACGATGAAAGGGGAAAATACCGAGGTGGCAGGCTACGCCTCGATGGGTAGACTGTTTGCAATCGGGTATTTGAAAGGCTTGTTAGAGGCAATCCAAGGGAAATAATCGGATAAAATCAACGAGATGGAAAAGAAGTAAAAGGATTTTCGGAACGGGTGAAAAGCCTTAACGCAGTAACAAATCCAAATTTTATGCGAAGAGATAATTTGAAATCTATGTGCACGTGCAAAGACGTACAAACGATTGATTCAAATGGACGTCAGGCGCAACTTATCTTATTACGGTAGAATAATAAAAAAGGAAGAGATAGATTATGATTAAATTAAACAACAGAGAAGACATTATTGCTTTAACCCCCCTTTGGAAAGGCGAACGCTTTGAGGACGGCAGACCGAAAGTTCCGCAAAAATATTTGGACGAGATGCGGAAGATGACTTTGGAAGAACTGTGGAAACCCATCTTTTTGAAAGGGTACGAGTCGCAGTTTGAGGGGGATTTGAAAACTCTCCACGACGACGGCAGAAAGCTGATTGGGCGTGCGGTTACCTGTTCGTTTGTTCCCACCCGTCCCGATTTGCACGAGGTTATGTTCGGCGTCGGCGCGCAGGAAGGTAGAAAGGGGAATTATAATCAATGGGTTATCGACAGCCTTGTTGAGGGCGACGTTGTCGTTGTGGATATGTACGATAAAATTTACAAGGGTACGTTTTTGGGCGGTAACTTGACGACGGCGATTAAGACCAAGACCAAGACGGGCGGCGGCGTTATTTGGGGCGGTATCCGCGATACCGAACAGATGAAACAAGTCCCCGACGTACAGGTGTATTACCGCGGTATTGACCCCACGCCTATCCGTGAATTCGTTATGAAGGATTTCAACGGTATCACCCGTATCGGCAAAGCGACGGTTTTGCCCGGCGATATCGTGTACGGC
Organism: Candidatus Scatosoma sp.; assembly: GCA_045594165.1. Classification (GTDB taxonomy): domain Bacteria; phylum Bacillota; class Clostridia; order Christensenellales; family Borkfalkiaceae; genus Scatosoma. Next base: position 2,343 of record JAZNXZ010000198.1, on the reverse strand, counting down.
GCGGGCGGCGGCGTTCTGTTTATTCCCTCGCACCTCGTACAAGAAGTGGTGGAAGGCGCAGCGAAAACGCACGTTAAAGACGACTTCGGCTTTGAAATGATTGCCGCGAACAAGTTCACGACGGCGCAAATCGACAGAGCGACTTGGACGGAAGAAATGCTGGATATGTTGCTTGAGTGGATTAAAACCGACCCCCGCGGTGAAAAATACCGTGATTTGGATTGGTCTTTGGAATATAAGCTCGCGCGTGAGGGCGACCCTGACGATACGCAGACGGCGTTATAAGTTTTTAATAAAATAAAAAATAGCACACCACATTTTCCGTGGATAGGAAAATGTGGTGTGCTTTCTTTTTACCTGTAATGAAATCGATATGGATAAAATGCCGTAAAAAGGGAGCGCGCAAGCAGAAAATCAATCGGAATATCCTACCAGATAATCGATTGTAACGTTAAAAAGGTTCGCTAGGATTTTCAACTGTTCAATGCAAGGCTCGCTATGCCCTTTTTCCCAATGCGAAATAGCCATTTTCGACATGTTTAAAATGTTTGCAATTTCCAACTGCGAAAGATTGCGTTCTATGCGCAGCTCTTTTAATCGTTCTTTGAATTCCATATAAAAATAGTATCAAAAATTGTTACAAAACGCTTGACAGTAACAAAAATTGTTACTATAATATTATTACAATTCAAAAAAATTATACGAAAAAGGAGAAGAAATAATGGAAACGAATAATTATTTAGAATTGGCAAGAAACGCAAAAGCGGAAAAGAATAGTGAAGACGCAAAGCTTTACTATAACAAAGTTAGGGAAAGCGACCCCGAAAATGCAGAGGCAAAATTCTTTTACGCATATTACGCGTTGTACGAAGGAACGAATAAAGAATTGCCCAGAAGATTTGTAAATCTTTGCAACGTAGTCGTTTCGTCGGTTAAGTTGGCGAAAAATGCGGATACGTCCAAAGAAGAGCAGTTGAAAACGATTGAAGAAATCGTCAACGTGTTCGTTCCCGAGGTTTGGGCAGAAAACAGATATATGAACCATAAAAATCACGAAACGAAGATTGGGGATTCCTACGTAAAAATTTTCGACAACGAAGTGATTAAGGCTTGCTGCAAAGGCGGTATGGCAACCTTGCGTGATTTGGGTAATACGTTAGAAACGCTGTATGGCGACGACGCTGAGGCAAAAAGACTTGCGGTTATCGCATGGAAAGAATACGTATCCTTGTTACAGAAATGGTTTGCGTATGCACCGAAAGGGGAAGCGGAAATTTACGCAGAAAAAATCAAATTGGTGGAACCCTCTTACGAAATGCCTAAAAAGGCAGGCTGTATATCCTTTGCCGATAAAAAGCAATAATGGATAAGGACATTGACTTTTTCAGGCGAGCGTATAAACAGCAAAAAAGACTGGAAGAAATCGTCAATGCAAGACCTCTTCAAAGACCAAACGTAAAAAAATGGCAAGTAACGGCAATGTTTGTTATATTGCCATTTTTACTGTTTGCGGCAATTTTCTTTTTGATTCTTGCAGACGTAAACGTAAGGGGCAAAGTAGGGCTTGCGGTTTGCTTTTTCGTTGTGATATGGGAAGGTTACGTAAGGCTTTGTCTAATATTGTTGGTCAAATGTTATCAACGTTACGCCAGTGAAAAAACCCGCCGAAGATGCAAATGTATTCCTTCGTGCAGTCAATATGCGTTGTTGGCGTTAAAAACGTGTTTTCCCCTGCTCGTGGCGCTTTTGAAAATTAGGAAAAGGCTGTATCGTACGTGTAACGGGGAAGAATACAAGGTGGATTACCCCAAGAAAAAAGCGAGTAAAAAATACTATGAAAATATTTGAGAGTGGATTGAGATGCCCAAATTGCGCTTCCGAACGTTTCATTTTGACCGAGGATGACTATTTTCAATGCCAAGCCTGCGATAAAAGGTTTGACCTTGATTTAGAGGGCGTAGAAATTGACCGAAGCAATAAAGCGGTGACAGACGACTTGAAATCGTTTTTCTATGAAAAGAGAAAGCAGTTGGAATATAAAAAGGCGGAAAATAAAAAATTTTTAGCGGAATACTCCGTAAAGGAAACGCAAAGGAAATTAGAGGTTCTTTCCGTCTGTTCTTTGCTGCTGGCAATTGGTTTTCTGTGCAACGTGTTTTTGTTTCCGTACATGGCAATTTTGGCTGCCGTCGGGATTGCGTTTTTTGTGTGGGCAAGAATATATCGCAAAAAAATGTATCAAAAATATCACCCCATCGTCGTCTATTATGCGCACAACGTTGCCGAGTGCGACAACCAAATACGAAAATATACGCAGTTGTTGAAGTCGGATCGTAGCCATGT
>JAZNXZ010000197.1:0-2585 GCA_045594165.1 Candidatus Scatosoma sp. | reverse complement strand
AACACGACCGCACAGATACCCAAAACAAGCACGGTAAGCACTTTGGAAAGCTGTGCAAGCTTTCTTTGCAAAGGGGTTTTTCCCTCTTGCGCCTGCGCCAATGCACCTGCAATTTTACCCATTTCGGTATCCATACCCGTTGCCGTAACAACGGCAATACCGCGGCCGTACACAACCGTACCGCCCATATATACCATATTCTTACGGTCGCCAAGCGGAACGTCCCTACCCGAATCGCCCACTTTGATAGCGGATACGGTTTTTTCTACGGGAACGGATTCCCCCGTGAGCGCCGCCTCTTCAATTTTTAAGCTGGCACTTTCTAAAATTCTGCCGTCGGCGGGGACTGCGTCGCCTGCCTCTAAAATAATGATATCGCCAACGACCAAATCTTCGCTGGGAACAACCTGTATCCTGCCATCACGGAACACCTTAGAGTGCGCCGCGGACATTTCTTGCAAAGCCTCTATCGCCTTTTCCGCCTTGCTTTCCTGCACGACGCCCAAAATCGCGTTAATCAAAACGACTGCGCCGATAATGATTACGTCCACGTACCCCTCGCCTTCACGTACGGCAAGCACGCCGCTGATTACCGCCGCAACAATCAAGATGATAATCATGGGGTCGGCAAGCTGTTCTAAAAAGCGACGGACAATCGATTTTTTCTTTGCCGCAACCAGCTTGTTTTTGCCGTTTTGCAACAAGCGTTCGTTTGCCTGCTCGCTACTAAGCCCCGTTTTATCAGACGTGTTTAACGCCTGTAAACCCGTTTGTTTGTCTTCGCAATAATGTTTCATATTTGCTCCTATCTCTTTATTTTATTCCATATTTACACACAAATAATACTTCGTGGACAAAAAAACAAGTACGGGGATTGCCGTACTTGAAAATCTTTCGTATAAAACGGGTTTTCTCGCACGACGCTCGCCGATAACGAGTCTTGCAATAAAGGCAGCCAGACGCGATTGCGCCGAGATTGTTGACTTGCCAACGCAGTTTGCGTTTGCTACTCCCTCTGTTTGTATTTTTAGTATACCAAATTTAACAGAATTTGTCAAACGTTTGAAAGTGATTTTTTCGTGAAAGAAAAAAGTCGGCGTTTCCACCGACTTTTTGTACTTTTTAGAAAGGTAACAAGACAAGCAAGTTACACGATACTACGATTAGAACGAGCGCAAACGGATAGGTTGCCGCATACGCCGAAGATACGTCGTCCGTGCCTGCCGTGGAAATCAACGCGCCAAGCGCCGGAGTACTGGTCATGCCGCCCGTAATCGCGCCGAGGTTGTTGAAAATCGAAAGTTTGAAAACGAACTTACCGACCAAGAACCCGATAACCATAGGTACGGTTGCCATAATGATACCGTATACGATATAAATCCAATCGAACGCCGAAACAAAACGCACACCACCGGGAACGCCAGCCCCCACAAGGAACAATACCAACCCGAGTTCTCTCATCAAATTTAAGGTTTGTTTGGATACTTTCAAATCAATTTTGCCAACATACCCGAAATGCCCGATAATCAAACCTGCAATCAACGTACCACCGCTCTTACCAAAGCTGAAATAGTTTCCGTTGCCGATAGGCACTTTCACACAACCGATTAAAAGCCCTAAAACAATCGTCAAGAAGAACGGGAAAAGCCCGAATTCTTCCAAAGCAAATCTCTTTTTGCCGTCTTCTTGGATTTGAATCGTGTTTGCCGCAACGAAGTTTTGTCTTTCCTTTGCAATATCGACTTTCAAAAGTTTGGGCATAATCTGCACGAATAATACTACGCCGAGAACACCGTACAAATAGCCGATACCGTACCCTGCGATTACTTGGCTTTCCGCCAAAGTGCCAAGCCCAGCGGATTCCTTCGCCGCACCAAATGCAGGCGTGGAAGTAAGCGAACTGGACAAAAGCCCCGTACCCATTGCAATACTCATATTGCTATCGATTGCGGAAATAGCGACGGTAATACCAACGCCCGTCAAAATAATCAATGCGCCCATTACGATATACGCAATCATGCTCTTGTTGAAAGAACGGAAGAATTTAGGACCTGCGATTAAGCCTACCGCCGTAACGAATAACAACGTACCGATATCCGATATCACACTAAATACTTCGGACGGTTTAACACCTTCCGCTACTTCGCCCCAAAATACAATTTCTTTTCCGCCGACTTTGATATCGGGTACGTAAGAGAAAAAGACACCCACTAAAATTGCAACAAGTAATACCCCTGCCGTTCCCAACGAAATACCTTTGATATTGATTGCGCCAACAAGATATCCAAGGACTGCGATTACGAAAACGAAAAGCAAAGGTATTAATAAAGAACTTAATACTGCGCTAAAATACATTTTTATCTCTCCTTTTTTACGGACGAAAACGCACAAAGCGTACCTCGTGCGTTTTGTCCTTAATTATATTATCAATTTTCCTGTTTTTAGTTTGCCTGTCTTCTGTAATCGGGCAAAAGTTTCTGCGACTGTACGTCCGAAGCGATACCTGCGTCGTCAAGTTCCTTTTCAAACGCCTGCACGTGGTCAAGCGTCAATTCTTTAAGTTCTACGCTCTTGTACTTTTCGCC
>JAZNXZ010000196.1:0-2826 GCA_045594165.1 Candidatus Scatosoma sp. | reverse complement strand
TCTGAGAGCGTAGTCAACTCTGGCTCGATAAAGGACAGTTTTGCAAAGATTTTGGAAAACATTGCCCCCACCATAGCGAGCGCAGAAGTGTTTTTTGCGATACGCACGTCCTCGTCGTGACGGACGTTGGCGTAGATATAGAGCTTTTCCAAACGGCGTGAAATTTCATCGTTGAGTCGCAAGCAGGAAAGGAGCGTCGCCTTATCCGCAAGCTTGCCCTCGAACACGGAAAAATCGTATTCGCCGTATTCTTTTTCGATGGCTTTGTATTCGGTTTCCCAAGCCTCGTCCGAGGGGAAAAGGTCGGTTAAATTCCATTTTAAGTTTTGAGGGATATCTTTTCTTTCCAACATATCTGATTGTTCTTTCCTTGTTTTTTTGCGCCCAATATGCGCGGTCTAAAACGGCGGAGAAGGGTTGCAGGTTCGCACAAAACACGGGTTTTGCCCGACGGGAGTGTACATAGACGTACACGAGCAAGGGCAAGTTCCGCTTTTGTGATGAAGATGCGCCCTTATACGTCGTTTTTTGTTTTAATTCTTAAAACTGTGGATAGGAGCTGGTATATTCCCCCCACGGTTGATAAGACGGGAGCTGTCGCAATTATGCACGGGCATAATGGGCGCACGACCGAGCAAGCCGCCAAAGCTGACTTGATCGCCCACTTTCTTACCGGGCGCAGGGATAATACGCACCGCCGTCGTTTTGTTGTTAATCATACCGATTGCCGCTTCGTCTGCAATCATTGCCGCAATCGTCGTTGCAGGCGTGTCGCCGGGGATAGCAATCATGTCCAAACCAACGCTGCATACGCAGGTCATTGCCTCTAATTTATCCAACGTGATTTTGCCTGCCTCTGCCGCCTTAATCATGCCGATATCTTCGCAAACGGCTATAAACGCGCCCGAAAGTCCGCCCACCCGCGAGCACGCCATAACGCCCCCTTTCTTTACTGCGTCGTTGAGCATAGCAAGCGCCGCCGTCGTACCGTGCCCGCCTACCGTTTCAATACCAAGCTCTTCCAAAATCTGCGCAACCGAATCCCCAACCGCGGGCGTGGGCGCAAGGGACAAATCGACGATACCGAACTGCGCGTTCAAACGGCGCGCCGCCTCTTTGGCTACGAGCTGTCCCGCACGGGTAATTTTGAACGCCGTGCGTTTAATCATTTCCGCCGCATCCGTCAAGTTTGCGTCGGGGATTTTTTCAAGCGCGTGTTTTACAACGCCAGGGCCAGAAACGCCGACGTTGACGACGACGTCCGCCTCGCCTACGCCGTGGAACGCCCCCGCCATAAACGGGTTGTCCTCTACCGCGTTACAAAACGCCACCAACTTCGCCGCGCCGATACCGTCCTGTTCCTTGGTCAAAAACGCCGCTTCTTTGAATATTTCGCCCAGCATTTTGACCGCTTCCATATTGATACCCGATTTGGTCGAACCGACGTTGACGGACGAACAAAGGCGTTTGGTCGTTGCCAAAACTTCGGGAATTGTACGCATGAAAACTCTTTCGTATTCCGCAGTCGATTTATGCACGAGTGCAGAATACCCGCCTAAAAAGTCGATACCCAGCGTTGCCGCCGCGTCGTCAAGGGCTTTGCCGATTAAAGGCGCTTTTTCAGGGAACGCCGCGCAGAGCAAGCTGACGGGCGTAACCGATACGCGTTTATTAACGATAGGAATACCGTATTCGCCCGAAAGGTCGGACGCCGTTTTTACGATATTTTCCGCCTTAGAACAGACGAGGTCGTACACTTTTCTTGCCGTTTCTTCCGCCGTATCACGGATACAGCTAAACAAAGACAAGCCCATCGTAATCGTTCGGATATCTAAGTGTTCTTCTTGCACCATGGCAATTGTTTCGAGAACGTCGTTATTACTAAACATGACCTACCCTCCCGATTAAATGTTGTGCATGGCGTTGAAGATGTCTTCGTGTTGCATATAGATCGTCATACCGATCTGTTTTCCAAGTTCTGCACATTCCTTTGCCAAGACGGAAAGTTCTTCCTTGCTTTCCGAAATATCGGCAATCATAATCATGGCAAAATATTCGCCAAGGACGGTTTGCGAAATATCTTCGATATTTACGCCCTTATCCGCCAAAAAGGAACTTACCTTGGCAATGATGCCTTTTTTGTCTTTACCCGTTACGGTTACAACTGCTTTCATACGTGTTTCTCCTTGTTTTTTGTTATTCTCTCTTGTTTATTCCGCTTGCGGTTCGTCTGCCGCGTGTTCTTCTATAAAATCCTCTTCGGTTTCTTCTTCAAATTCCAACGCCTGCTTTTGCAAAATTTCATACTGCACGATAAAATTGCTCTGCACGATATAATGCACGTAATCGCCGCTGTCGAATTCCGGCAACGGTTTTTCCTTATCCCAAAAAGCCTCTCGTTCCATCCACTCGCTACGTTTTTTACTCCAAGTTTCAAATACGCAGCCCATTACGTCCACGTTGTCTTTTTGCAACGCCAATTCCTCAAAGCAGTAGAAATAGTTCTTTTCTTCCCCTTTTAAGCCCTCGGATAAATACCCCAGCAACCTGTAATAACGGTTGACGCGGCTAAATTTGATTGCCATAAACGGAAAAATCAAAACCATATAGACGATACTTGCGACAATCACGCACGTCTTTGGCAAGGGCAACATGGGGTCTTTATAGGGCAACGAAATGTGATAGGCAAGCCACGCTAGACAAAACGCCAAATACGCGACCGTTGCCGCCCAAAATACACCAAAAATACGTTTTCTTTGTTTGTATACCGCCAAATAATCGGCGTCTTTATAAACGGATATCATTTGCGTTTTTCCAAACCCTTTC
>JAZNXZ010000195.1:0-5541 GCA_045594165.1 Candidatus Scatosoma sp. | reverse complement strand
AAAATGATAGAAAAAAGCATAGAAAAAGCAAGGGTTTTTCTGCAAAAATCGGCAAAATGAAAAAAAACGAAAAAAAGTTGAAAAAAATTAAAAAAAGTTCAAAAAACGCTTGCAAAACAGCTTGACTTAAATTTCTTTTCATAATACAATAAATAGGCAAGTTCGAGGAAACCCTTTGAAAAAGCCGTTTTTCCCCGTTAGTTGAACGGGTTTTGAAAAGGAGCATCTAAAAACTTCGCAACGAAAATATGAAAAAGAAAAAATATACACGATACAAGGAGTAACATATTATGAAGACCTATATGGCGAAAGCTGAATCGGTTGAAAGAAAATGGTACGTTGTCGATGCGGCAGGCGTTCCCCTTGGACGTCTTGCAAGCCGTGTTGCATCCGTACTTCGCGGTAAAAACAAACCTACCTACACTCCCAACGTTGATACCGGCGATTTCGTAATCGTTGTAAACACCGATAAAGCGGTGCTTACCGGTAAAAAGTTGGAAAATAAATTCTACAGATACCACACCGGTTATATCGGCGGTCTGAAAGAAATTTCCTATAAGAAGATGATGGCAGAAAAGAGCGACCTTGCCGTTTACGAAGCAGTAAAAGGTATGTTGCCCAAAAACAGCCTTGGCAGACAGATGCTCAAAAAGCTCAAAGTTTATAAGGGCGCAGAGCATAACCACGCGGCACAGAAACCCGAAGAACTCAAAGTTGACTAAGGAGAGGATAGAGAATTATGGCTAAAGCAAACGTTAAAAAGAAGCTTCAATTCTGGGGTACGGGCAGAAGAAAGAAGGCAATCGCTCGTGTTCGTCTTATCCCTGGCGGTAACGGCACAATCGTAATCAACGACCGCGCTTTTGAGGATTATTTCCCCCAAGGTACGTTGCAGTATATCGTAAAACAGCCCATTGCGTTGTTGGAAGTTGAATCCAAATACGATATTATCGTAAACGTAATCGGCGGTGGTTACACCGGTCAGGCTGGCGCTATCCGTTTGGGTATCGCGCGCGCTCTTCTCGAAGCAGAAGAAAACAGCCGTCCTGCACTCAAAAAAGAAGGTTTCTTGACGAGAGACCCTCGTGCAAAGGAAAGAAAGAAGTACGGTTTGAAGAAGGCTCGTCGTGCACCTCAGTTCTCGAAGAGATAATCTCTCGACTGGGTTCGCGCAAAACAACAAAAATTATGGAAACGCCTTGTGCGTTTCCATTTTTTTGTATCCGCGAACAGTAAAAAGCGTCCGTTTCGGACGCTTTCTTTTACGGTTTTTTGATATTCTTTTTTCTTTCTTCGTGGCGGCTGACAAAATCTAAAAAAGCGTTTTGCGGCACGTCCGAAAAGGGCGGGGGATTGTTTTTCGCGTCGGGCAAAGGTGGGCAACCGTTGTCCGTTGACGGCGGATTTCCGTCCAAAAAACCGTCCGTTTTCTCCACGTTTTTATCCACGTTTTCCGCGCCGTTTTGTGTGGGATTTTCCGTCTGCGGCAGCAAAGTTTTTAAGAAATTGAGCAACCCAAAGGGTTCCATGGAAAAAATCCTCCAAAAATATAAAAATTTTCAAGCAAAATTCGCAAAAATCAAGGCGTTTTCGATTGCTTTAATTGACAAATTGATATATAATAGAATATGCGTTAATAGTGTCGGTCTATGCACTCAAAAGTAATTTTTTTACTTTGTGCCGTAAAACCGACTAGTTTATATAAGGAGTCCTTATCCATGAAGAAAGGAACAAAAATTCTCTCTTTCGCAGCGGCGTTGGTGCTTGCCGGTTCGACGGTAGCTTTGGCGGGTTGCGGTGAAGACAAAGGCTATAAGGGTGAAGAAACTCTTGCGCAGTATCAAGCTGCAATGGCAAACGGCGGCGAAGTTTCGTCCAACGGCGGTTTTGCGGTAGAAAAAGGCGATTTCGTCTATTTCATCAACGGCGTAGAATCGACGACGGCGGACAATAATTACGGCACGCCCGTAAAAGGCTCGTTGATGCGCATCGCGAAGAGTGATTTGGCAGACGGCAAATACGATCAGGCGAAAATCGTAATTCCCTCGTTGTTCACAGCGCAGGCATCCTCGGCCGGTTTGTATATTTACGGCGACTACGTATATTATGCAACGCCGACGACGGACAAGAACCTTGCCGGTGAAACGGGTAATGCGTACGTCGACTTTAAGCGTGCAAAATTGGACGGTACGGAAGCGCCGATGAGCGGTTACTATTTCCGTTTACCCTCGTCTGCGACCTATCGTTTTGTACAGGTAGACGGTGTGGACAGAAACAATGACGGTGAAGAAGACGTATTCTGTTTATATCAAGAATCTTCGTCGGTGAACACGTTGAAATCGTACAACACGGCGACGGGCGAAGACGTTACGTTGGTAAAGAACGCAACGAAGCTCTTCTACGATACGAAAGATTTGACGAATCCTAACGTGTACTATACCATGGCAGTAACGTTGGACGCGGAACAGGATAACCCCCTGAAGTTGGATTATAATCAGATTTATTGCGTAAACGCAGCGGCGAAAGTAACGAACGTTGACGCAGGCAAGGCGAGCTATACCGTTTCGTACGGCAACGACGGCGGAAAGACCTACGATTTCGACGAAATCGCAATGAATAAAAACGCAGGAGCTCGCGGTTATAACCTTGGTGATTACACGACGTACCCGTACGTAAACCTTGGTCAGCTCGTATTGGACGGCGTAGGTTTTGCATCGACGGTCAGCGGTTTGTACAACGAAGCAACGGAGATTACGACGGCTACCGCGCAGGAAGCGCAAGGTTATATTTATGAAATCAAGCGCTATGAAACGAGCGGTGACGTAGGTTTGTTCTTCACGCGTAAAGCGGCGATGGGCAGCGAATCGGCGAAGATGTATTACGTATCCGACAGCAAAGCTTTGGCAAGCGGTTGGGACACGGTAAACGAAAACAACAGATTGGATATCGTAGCGTATAAGGCGACGGATATTCCTGACGATTCGCTTATCAACGTAGACGTGAAGGAAGACGAACGCGTATATACCTATATCTATACGACGACGGAAAACAACAAAAAGGTAATCAAGAAAACGGTAGTTGAGCAGAGTGAAACCTATGGCGAAATCACCGAGACAGATATTTCTTTGACGAATAAGCCTCTCGGCGACGAAAAAGAATCGACCAGCTCGACCGAAGTAAAACTTTGGAAGACGCACGACGACGGGTATTTGTATTATTATTCGAGTGGTTCGAAAGGCAAAAACTTGTACCGTATCAATTATACGGGGGCTGAGGATGATTATAACTCACTCATCAGCGACGAAGACCACAGAGCAATGCAGATTCCGTTTGTGGAATACAACAGCAGTTGGGCGCCCGAATTCGTAGGCAATACGCTCCTGTTTGCAAATGCGCAGAACTACGGCAACACGACGACGAGCTATAACTACGTATACGCAGCGAAAGTCGGCACGACGGAAGATTTGTCGCTGGCAAACAAGGATTACAAAGCGTATACCGAATACTGTGCGGAATACGAAGGTTCTAGCGAAACCGCGGACAGCGACGTTGTAAGATTGATTAATTATTTGTTCGGTTGCGATTTGGAAGTAACGGAAGAGGCGAAAGCGGAATATATCAAGAAATTCGACAAATCGAACAACGATGAGGATACGACGGAGGCGGAAGAATTCTATCAAGCAATTTTGGATAAATTCGATGCAACCAAGCCCGATCATATCAAAGACGTAAAGGCTTACGTAAACGCGATTGGCCGTAAGACGGAAAGAGACGTAGAAAAGATAAACGAGGCATGGGACGGCTTGCTGCTCTATCCTGAAGAGGAAGAACCTGCTGCAGAAGAGGGGATGCCGACGTGGGCGATTTGGCTGATTGTAATCGGCAGTGTGATCGTAGTTGCGGCGGCGGTCAGCGTACCCGTGATCTTGTATCTCAAGAAGAAGAAAGCGGCAAAACGCGAGGCAGACGCGATTGTAAACTCTTACAAGCGTCAGCGTATCGATACGACGGACGACAAGACGATTGACGTTTATGCGGATGAAACGACGGAAGAACCTGCGGAAGAATCTGTGGAAGAGCCTGCGGAAGAAATCGTAGAAGAGCCTGCGGAAGAAATCGTAGAAGAGCCTGCGGAAGAACCCGCAGAAGAACCTGCGGCAGATGCCGACGGCGAAGAAAAAACGGAATAATTGAGTAAAAGCAGCCGTTTCCGTAAAGGAGCGGTTGTTTTTTGCAAAAAAGCGAAAAATTTTATAAAAAACTTCAAAAACTATATGAAAAATAGTTTACAAAATTGATAAATCTTAATATAATATAGCAAAATCAAGGTGTAAACCGATAACGAGGGAAAATCAGAGATGGCGAGATATATTATTTGCCCCAGATGCGAATTAAACTTTATTGACGCAGACGAACAGGAATATTGTGACGTTTGCTTAAAAGAACTCAGCGGCGAACGCACGTTTTCGGACGGGTTTGACGCCGAAGAATCGATGGAAGAAACGGAAATTTGTCCCGTTTGCGGCGAAAATTACATGTTGCTTGGCGAAAAGATGTGCGAAGAGTGTAAGAAAAAATCGCAGTATGAGGACGAGGTAGAGGAAGAGGACGAGGACAAAGAAGACGCGTCGTGGAGAAGTTATATCGACGACGAGGAAGAAGAGTTGGAGGACCTTGGGATTCCCGATTCCGAATTCGACGAAGAAGAGGAAGAGGAAGAAGAGGAAGAAGAAGTGGAAGAAGACGACTTCGAATACGTTTCGGCGGACGATTATTACGGCATGGACGACGATGACGACGACGATGACGACGATGACGACGACGGAGATTTTTAACAATTAGAAATTAATCGGAAACGGTGTGCTTTGCGGTGCGCCGTTTTTTGTATAGTAAAATCACGTCATACCGAGCGGAGGCGGAGCCGTGGTCGAGTGTATCTTAAAGGTAATAGGCAAGAGTGAAAAGTGAAGAGCTGCGGAAAGATTTATAAAGAGATGCGCTCCATTCGCTATCATTCAGTCGGTATGACAGAATGGGGAGTGCGCTCAGCCGGTATGACAAATGACGGAAACAAATTTGTTATTGCGAGGAAACAAAGTTGACGAAGCGATCTCATAAAAAACGCAGCAATTAACGATACGAGATTGCCGCGCTACGCTCGCAATGACACCTTTCACGTCATTACGAGGAACGACAGTGACGAAGTAATCTCGTGTAAAACAAAGACGAGATTGCCGCACTCGTAAACTCGTTCGCAATGACAAAATGGCGCGTCATGACGAGCAAAAAACGGTTCACAACGGCAGGGGCAGTAAGCAACACGCACAAGTCTATAGTGAGTTGAATTTATCCTAGCACTTTTGTAAAAAAAGAAAACATTTTGTAGATTTTCCACAACTATTTTCAATTTAGGGGTTGACAAATGCTATATTGTGTAATATAATAATATTACTAAATAAATGGAAAATCTGGTCCAAGGGTTTTCAACGGAGGTAAAAAAATGGACAAAATTAAAAAATGGTTGCCTTTAGGCGCAGCAGT
>JAZNXZ010000194.1:0-4128 GCA_045594165.1 Candidatus Scatosoma sp. | reverse complement strand
TGGCGATTTGCCTATCGTGGACGACCAACGCTGTAACGATTATTTAGAAAAGGGCAGACATACTTTTGCTTTTAGATTCTCGTTAGACAAGCGCAGTCAGTTGGAAAAGAATGCAATACAATTCACCCAAAAGATGTACGTATTGAACTGTTATCCACACGGAAACGGCAAACTGCAAAGAGCGCCGGTTGTGGATTTGGACAACGAAAACGTTGCGCTTTCCTCGCTGAGAAGGTTGGAAAGCGGTGCTTACAGTATCCGCTTGTTTAACAACCAGGCCCATGCCGAAACATGTGTCCTTAAAGCCTTTGGAGACCAAATAGAATTGTCATTTGGCAAATATGAAGTCAAGACGGTGCTTTATAAAGGCGGTAAGTTACAAGAACAGGCGTTCATCTGTTAAAAGAAAAAATTTATACGGCGGAGGCGCTGGCGCATTCGTACGTGTGAAGAATAAAGAAAGGAAAAGAGTACTATGCAGTGGAAAAACGGAAATATTAGTTTTGATTTTCAAAGAGGCGTCGTAACCTCTATCGTTCATGAAGGGATTGAAATCTGTGCAAAGGAATCGGATTTATTTTCGGTGCGTTTAACGGATAAAACGGGCGGGATTGTCGATTATTCTTCGCGAGATGCGTGCAAAATAGAGATTTGTAAGGAAACGGAAGACGGAATCGAAGCCGTATATTCCGCTTTTCCTGAAGATATTGTTGTAACGCTTTTTATCACGAAGTCGGAAGATGGATTCCAAGCTCGTTTTGCGGTAAAAAACAATACGGATAAAATCGTAGAACATATCGAGCCGTTTGCGCTTATTGTCAAACCGTTTATCAAAAACGGCGGCATAGGGCGCATGGTATATCCCTACAACGAAGGCGCGTTGGTGGAGGATGACTATTTGCGTTCCAGCTCGCATTTGCGGCATTTAGAACCCGGATATCCTACCGTTACCTGCTGTGGGTTGTTTCCGAATATGTTATGTTCGCAGTTTTTAGCCTACCTTTTTGAGGGACGTGGGCTTTACATCGGTGCGCATGACGAAGTGCGCGGGCCTAAGGAAATCGATTATTACGCCATCGATGAAGAGAAAAATATCAAAGTGGAATTCCGTTTGTATTCAGGTAAGACGTACGGGGAAGATTTTGCGCCTGATTTCGATATGGTGTATCGCTTTTTTAAGGGCGATTGGCAGGACGGCGCGGATATTTATAAAGAATGGCTTTATACGCACTTGCCCGTCGGGATGAAGAAAATACGCGACAATCAAAAGCTCCCTGCTTGGTATAAGGATTTTCCTATCATTCTTACGTATCCAGTAAGAGGGTATCACGACATGGACGAGATGACCCCGAACGAGTTATTCCCGTACGTGAATATTATGCCGTACGTGGATAAATTTTCCAAGGCAACTGGGGCAAAGATAATGGTACTTCTCATGCATTGGGAAGGTACAGCGCCTTGGGCGCCGCCGTACGTTTTCCCTCCTTTCGGCGGTGAAGAAGAATTTGACAAGCTTTTTGTGGCTTTGAAAGAAAAAGGGCACTTGCTCGGCGTTTACTGTTCGGGATTTTCCTTCACGGAACAGAGCAACGTGCTTCCCTCGTACGATTGTAAGGAAATTTTGAAAGACAAGGAAACGTTCAAAGCGTTCTGCACGGGCAGGGATGGAAAAGTGCTTCACAGCACCGTTTGCACGGGCCAAAGAATCGGATACGATATCTGTGTTGCGTCCGATAAGGGTAAAGAAATTTTAAACGAGGCGTATCAGCCGTTGTTTGATAAAAAACTCGATTACGTACAAATCCTTGACCAAAACCACGGTGGCAGTCAGTTATTCTGCTATTCCAACGAACATAATCACCCGCCCTGCGTTGGGGATTGGATGACGATGGAGATGGAAACTCTGTTGGCGGATTGGAATAATAAAGCTGGCAACACGCTGTTGGGCTGTGAAAGTGCAGCAAGCGAGCCGTTTATAAAGAACCTGCTTTTCTCGGATAACCGTTTTGAGATTTCGCATTTCATAGGCAAAGCGATTCCGCTGTATTCCTATCTGTATCACGAATTTTTACATAACTTTATGGGGAACCAAGTATGCGAATTGTGGTTAGCGGATAGTTATTTATACCGCGTAGCATATTCCTTTGCCGCAGGCGACATGCCGACGTTGGTGCTCAACCCGAAAGGTTTTATTCAATCGTATTGGGGACAGAGAGACTTCACCGATATCCCCGTAGAGGAAGAAGTACTGACGTTTGTTAAAAATTTGCGTGAATTTTACATGCAAAACCTCGACTTTATGTGCCTTGGTAATATGATTAAGCCTCTTGCTTATGAGACGGGTGCGGTAACGTTTAAAAACGATTTGTGCGCTCGTTCATATACCGTAGAGGAAATCATTTCTACCGCATACGAGTTCGACGGCAAAAAGATACAAATATTCGTCAACTACCACACGGAAGAAAAGACGATTGTTGTCAACGGCCAGTCTTTGACGATTGCAGGGCTGTCTGCAACGAAAATTGATTTATAATCCATCATCGCAACGAATAAGCGTTTTGATGTAGATGATTTTGTAACAAAAAAACAAAAAGCATTTTGCGCAAACTGCAAAATGCTTTTTTTGTATAAAGAAAACCCCCAGATAGTCTGGGGGTTCCAAAAAGGCTTTTGCCGTTAAAACTTGCGAAACAACTCCGTTTAATTTATAATAAAATTGCGACCTGCCAGTTGCAAAATAAATTAAACGGAGGACATTAGAATGAGTACTAATGACAATAAAATATTATCACATTCGGTTTGGAATTGCAAGTATCATATCGTGTTTGCACCAAAATATCGTAGAAAAATCTTTTACGAATCGCATAGAAAAGAAATAATGAACATAATCAAAGAATTGTGTCAATGGAAAGGTGTAGAAATAATAGAAGGAGAAATGGCAGTAGACCACGTTCACCTTTTGCTTTCTATACCACCCAAGCTGAGTGTGTCAGGAGTAATGGGATATATCAAAGGTAAGAGTAGCCTAATGATATATCAAAAATTTGGGACGGTGAAATTTCAATATTGGTGTAGAGAATTTTGGTGTCGTGGATACTATGTAGACACGACAGGCAAAAACACTCAGGTAATCAAGGAAAACATACAAAATCAATTAAAAAAGGACAAAGAAAATATGCAGTTGGCGATTGATTATCCTGAGGACCCTTTCAAGGGTAGTAAGTAACATACGCAAAGACTGGCAGGTCGTCCTATGTGAGCGTGGCTCACGGGCTAGTAGACTAGGGCTTTGCCCGAAAATGAAGAACCCCCAGTTTTACTGGGGGGTATCTTTTTGCATAAAGAATACCCCGCGTTAGACGCGGGGTTCAGAAAATGTTAAACATATAATTCTTGAAAATAGAAACTCCTTTTGGTATAATAAATTGAGGTCTGCAAACCCAAAATAAAAACCAAAAGGAGGACATTCAAGGTGAATGACATACATAGTTTAGCACATTCGAAGTGGAATTGCAAGTATCATATAGTATTTGCGCCGAAATATCGTAGAAAAACAATGTTTGGTGCAAAGGGAAGGGAAATAGGAGCAATTCTACGAGAATTGTGCAAATGGAAAGGCGTAAATATAATTGATGCAGAGATATGTCCTGACCATGTACATATATTGGTTAAGATTCCCCCGAAGATGAGTGTTTCAGGATTCGTAGGGTATCTCAAAGGCAAAAGTAGTCTAATGATATATGAGCAATGGGGGAATCTCAAATTCAAGTATCGAAATAGAGAATTTTGGTGTAAAGGATACTATGTCGATACAGTAGGAAAAAAATACTCAAAAGATAAAAGAGTATATAGAGAATCAGTTGAAAGAAGATAAACTCGGGGAACAGCTACGGATAGATTATCCCGATAGCCCGTTCAAGGAGTAATATGCAAGTGGCAGACCTCAATACCCTTGTAGAGGGTGGCTAGTAGCATAGGGCTTCGCCCGCATATGAAATACCCCGCGTTTTCACGCGGGGATATTTATTCATATTCAAAAGAATTTTCATTTTATTCAACCAAACAAACTTCAGTTACCGTCAATACGCCGCTTTGGACGGTGAATTTGACTTCGTATTTGCCAAAACG
>JAZNXZ010000193.1:0-8284 GCA_045594165.1 Candidatus Scatosoma sp. | reverse complement strand
TACACCTATCGTGAAAGCGTTCCTACGACGTCGATTTTGACGATTACGTCCAACGTCGTATACGGTAAGAAGACGGGTAACACGCCTGACGGCCGCCGCAGCGGTACGCCTCTTGCACCTGGCGCAAACCCGATGCACGGTAGAGATAGCAACGGCGCGTTGGCATCTTTGGAATCGGTTGCAAAACTGCCTTACGAATATTCGAGAGACGGTATTTCCAACACCTTCTCGATTATGCCCGCATCGCTTGGTAAAGACGACTAATTGACGTAAAACGTTTGCAATTTGTGTTCGCCTGATTCTTTCAGGCGAACAACAGAAAATAATAAAATAAAAAGGAGATAATATTATGTCGAACAGAGTAGATAATTTGGTTAACATGTTAGACGGCTACGTAGGCGACGGTGGTCATCACCTTAACGTGAACGTATTCGATAGAGAAACTCTTTTGGATGCACAAAAACATCCTGAAAAGTATCCTCAGCTCACCATCCGTGTTTCCGGGTATGCTGTAAACTTCATTAAGCTTACGAAAGAACAGCAGGATGACGTTATTTCCAGAACCATCCACGAATCCATGTAATTTTCGTTGGATAGGAAACAGAGATAACAGATGATAAAGCGAACTGCCGTCGAGTCTTTTCCCGACGGCAGTTTTTTCAAAAAGCGGAAAATATCCGTATTTTAGAGGAAGAATATGAAAAAAATTTATAAAAAATTAGTTGTGCTGTTCCTTTCGTTTGGGTTGTGTTTAGTTTTTTCCGGTTGCGCGTTCTTAGACAAGATTT
This sequence comes from Candidatus Scatosoma sp., assembly GCA_045594165.1. Lineage (GTDB taxonomy): Bacteria > Bacillota > Clostridia > Christensenellales > Borkfalkiaceae > Scatosoma. The sequence continues at coordinate 7,496 of JAZNXZ010000193.1, read as the reverse complement.
TGGGTGAAGATTCCTCTTCCACTAGTGAAAGCTCGTCCGAAATCGAAAGTTCGTCGGAAGGAATCAGCTCTTCCGAAATCGAAAGTTCGTCGGAAGAAATCAGTTCGTCCGAAGTCGAAAGCTCGTCGGAAGAAAGCAGTTCGTCCGAAATCGAAAGCTCGTCGGAAGAAATCAGTTCGACCGAAGAAATCAGCTCGTCCGAGGTCGAAAGCTCGTCCGAAGAAAGTAGCTCGTCCGAAGAAAATAGCTCGTCCGAAAGTAGCGGTGTGGAAGATATCGTCACGGAAGAGCTCAGTATCCATTTCTTAGAGCTTGGCAACAAATACACGGGGGATTGCACGCTGATTAAAGTGGGCGATACCGAAGTATTGATTGACGCAGGTTCACGTAAGGGCTCGGCGGGCACGATTGTGCCGTACGTACAGCAATACTGCACAGACGGCGTGTTAGAATACGTCATCGCCACGCACGCGCATCAGGACCATATTGCAGGTTTTGTCGGTACGGCGAAAATCGACGGCGTGTTTGAGAGTTTCGTTTGCGAAACGATTATCGATTATCCGTTGACGAACGCCACGTCCGCAATCCGTGCCGATTATGAGGAATTACGCGATGCGGAGGTTGCAAGCGGTGCGAAACATTATACCGCGCTTGAATGTTGGAAGGAAGAAAACGGCGCACAGCGTTCGTATCAGCTTGGCGAAGGGATTACGATGAACGTTTTGTATCAGCGTTTTTACGAAGAAAAAACGAGCGACGAAAACGATTATTCGGTGTGCATCTTGCTTACGCAAGGCGAGAGAAATTATCTGTTTACGGGGGATTTGGAGCACGACGGCGAACAATCCCTGATTGAAAATAATGATTTGCCGAAATGCGACCTTTTCAAAGGCGGACACCACGGCAGCCCCACGTCCAACACGCCCGAATTATTTGCGGTAATCGAGCCGAAAATCGTTTGCGTGTGCTGTTGTTGCGGCAGCGACGAATACACGGACAACGTGGCGAATATGTTCCCGTCGCAGGCGTTCGTGGACAACGTTGCACCGTATACGGACAAAGTATACGTGACGACGATTGTGTCTAATAACAGCGACGGCTTTACGTCAATGAACGGCAATATCGTGGTTACGTCGGATGGCGAAACAGTGAACGTAAACTGCTCTAACAACAATATTTTGTTTAAGGATACGGAGTGGTTTGCGGCAAACCGTACCATGCCCGACGCATGGATAGACGGCGAATAAAAACGGAGTAGAGTTATGCAATTTTCAAGGACGGCGCTCTTGCTTGGGCAAGAGGGCGTTGAAAAACTGAAAAAAGCGCGTGTGGCGGTGTTTGGCGTAGGTGGCGTCGGCGGTTACGTGGTGGAGGCACTTGCCCGCAGCGGTGTGGGCGCGCTCGATTTGATAGACAACGACGTAGTCAGTTTGTCCAATATCAATCGACAAATTATTGCCTTGCACTCTACCCTTGGACGTCAGAAAACGGAAGTTGCGGCAGAGCGCGCAAAAGATATCAATCCTGATATTTCGGTGCGCACGCACAACGTTTTTTATCTGCCTGAAACAGCGTCGCAATTTGACTTTTCGCAGTATGATTATATCGTAGACGCAATCGACACAGTCAGCGGAAAAATAGCCCTTATAGAACAAGCCAAGGCGGTAAACGTACCGATTATTTCGGCAATGGGCGCAGGGAATAAAATGGACGCGACGGCGTTTGAGGTGGCAGACGTGTCGCAAACAAGCGTTTGTCCGTTGGCGCGGGTGATGCGCCGAGAACTGAAAAAACGAGGAATAGAACACCTGAAAGTGGTCTATTCAAAAGAAGAGCCGTTGCCCGCGAAAGCGGTGGATGAGGGGACGGGAAAACCGATTCCCGCTAGCATTGCATTCGTGCCGTCCGTGGTAGGGCTTATTGTCGCAGGCGAAGTCATAAAAGATTTAATTAAATAACGACAAAAACAATAACCCCGCCGTTGCATAACCGCAACGGCGGGGATTTATCATAGGCAAATTAAGTTGCAATTTTTTAGTTTACACCTCGTATAAATGCATAATAGCGTCTTTTTGCTTTTCGGACAGAGTTGCAAAAAAGTCGAGTAGCTTTTTATCGTTTTTATATTGCTGAATATCATGATAAAAAAATTCTTCAACAGAAACGTTGCAAACAACTAAAATATCTAAAAGTGTGCTTAAACTCGGCTCAAAACTGGCGGTGTTTTCTAACTGACTGATGTATGCAGGGTTTTTACCTATGATTAGGCTTAATTCACGCGCACTTAAATTGGCGTTGGCGCGAATAGTGCTAATCCTTCCAATAATTTCTTGAATAGTCATCAGACAAATCTCCCTTATCCTTACAATCTATATAAAAATTATACACCCAATTGTATAAAAGCGCGTTATCTCATACTTAATAAATATATTTGTCACATAGCGAAATATTATGTATAAAATAATTTTTTTTGTAAAAACAACAAAATTTGCTTGACTTATTATTTTTCACATAATATAATATAAACAAATCGGCGAAAAATTTGTCGATAAGTTTACTTGGAGGTAAAAATTATGGGTATCATTATTGCGATTGTTGTCATTGCTGCGGCGGTAGGTTGTTTCTTTATCTATCGTGCAATTATGAACAGAAACAAGAATTGTCCAAACTGTAAAGAAAAGTACGATTCTAGCTGTATTGTTGAGGCGAAAGTCGTGCGCACAGTAAAGGCAGCGATGGGAAAGGATTACAGCGACGTAAACGTTAAGATGCGTTGTAAAAAATGCGGACACGTACATAACGCGCAGGTAACATTGCAAGGCAACGTGTCTGATAGATATCTTGACGAGGAATTAAAAAATCATTTCGATAAATAAGAAAGGAAAAAGACGATGAGTGAACCGTTAAACCAGTTGGAAGACTTAAAACAAAGATTGTCAAATGGTAGTATTACGGCGTTAGTTCCTGCGCTTTTGTATTTTTCAGATAATTGTTGGGATGAAAATATAGGTTTCAAAAATAATGAAAGCCTACTATTACTCAAACAAATCCAAGACAATGCCTCTAAATTGCGAGAAATGGAAAATCAAGCGAACATGGGTACAGGTATTCCCCATTTTGCCTTGTTTATGTGTTCCATCTATTTGTCGGATTTTTACAAAATTGAAAATAACGCAGAAGAAACGGAAAAGTTTGCGAAATTTGCGCTTGATTTTTTAGAAGAATCGTTGGAGCGGGATTTCTGTTGGGCGTATACTGTTGCAGGGAGAGCTTTCTTTTTTGGGGATTCATTATTGAAAAAAGATGAAGAACAGGGTTTGCAATATCTGAAAAAAGCAACGGAGTTACCTGTTAGCGAATATATAGGTATAGACAAGCAAGCGTTTCAAAAGTATATTATAAATGAGTACGAAAGCTGCTTGGCTATATACGAAAAGAAACGCCAAGAGGAAGAAAAGGTTACGCCGCTTGCTGACGCGCCGAAGAGTACGCAGATAACTTCTACCGCTGAAAGTCAAAAAATAGTATTGCCGACTAGCACGGAAAAATTATTTACGTCTAAGCATTATTGGGCGGTGGTAGCAATGTTCCTTGTTTACACGCTGTTGTCCGTGCTTCTCAGACGGGAATTTGATTTAGTAAGCGCTTATGAAATAGCAATAGAAAAAGGTCCGTTTTTGGGAATACTAGCAACGATATTACTCAATTACGGGGTTGTTCTTTGGTTATTAATGGCGTATTTTTACCGAAAAAATAATGGCAAACACAACGTATTTTTAGTAATAGGCTATATCGTTATTTTAATAGGTTGCATGGTGGACGGGATTTTGCCGTATAGGGAAGCAATTAGCAAAGGATTGCTTTTCAAATACAAAAAGTATTGGATAAATGCGTTAATATATCCTGCGGTTTTTCTGGTGTCCCATAGGTTGGTTTCCTTGTTAATTTATGCAATTTTAAGGAGCAAAGAAGGGGATTCGGATTATAGAATTTATCTTGGGTTTGTATTGTTTGCGCCTTTCACGGCGGGCGTACTGCTGATAGGTGCAATCGGGTATTTGCTCCTTACAGGACAAGCGAGCGGTGCTGGAACTTCATCGACGGGAAGTAATACCGATCCGCTGATGGCTAGCATTAATCTGCAAAAATATGTGCGGCAACAGATTATCAATAGAGGTGGACTGACAAAATTTGCCATATATTATGACGACAACGGCTATAATTATGGCTGGAAAGGTGTAGACTACTGGGATAACGCTTATGCCTTAACAGAAGTTACGGGCGAGTGGGGATATATTTGTTTTCAAACGCCCGAGGGGAAAATTTATAGAATACGAACGCATGCTCCCGATAAAGAAAAAATTTATTTTTTTGACTAAGAAAAAGCACCGCTACGGTAAAACTGTAGCGGTGCTTTTATCATGTGATAGGCTATTCGTGTTCTTCCACTTTCTTGATGTCGTACGGAGTGCTTTGGTAAACGAAATAGTTCAGCCAGTTGGAAAACAACAGATGCGCGTGTCCGCGCCAGCTAACCAAAGGCGGCTGCGTATCGTCGTCGTTCGGGAAATAATTTTTCGGGATAGAAATGGGTTTCCCTTGGGATAAATCGCGCAAATATTCGTTTTTCAGCGTATCCGCATCATATTCCGAGTGCCCCGTTACGAAAATTTGTCTGCCGTTTTTGGTGGTTACGGCATACACGCCCGTTTCTTCCGACGACGCCAAGATACGCAAGGGCCAAACCTTTTCAATATCCTCACGCAGAACCGTCGTATGACGGGATTGCGGCACCATAAACACGTCGTCAAAACCACGGAACAAAATAGAATTTTTATATTCGACACGGTGGGGGAACACGCCGAACATCTTTTCAGGTACACCGTGCTTTTGGATTCCGTAATGATAATAAAGCCCCGCTTGCGCCCCCCAACAAACGTGGAAAGTGCTGTGTACGTGGGTTTTAGACCACTCCATAATCTCGCACAGCTCTTGCCAGTATTCTACCTCTTCAAAGGCAAGGTGTTCCACGGGCGCGCCCGTGATAATCATGCCGTCGAAATTCTCGTTTTTTACGTCGTCAAACGTCTTATAAAAGGCAAGCAAATGCTCTTCCGCAACGTTTTTCGACTGATGGGATTTGGTATGGATTAATTCCATTTCCACCTGCAAAGGGGAATTGCCCAAAAGGCGGGCGAACTGCGTTTCAGTTTCTATTTTTTTTGGCATCAAATTCAAAATCAAGATGCGCAAGGGACGGATATCCTGCGTAATGGCGCGTTTTTCGGTCATAACGAAAATATTTTCGTCCGTCAGCGTCTTTACCGCAGGTAAATTGTCAGGGATTTTAATAGGCATATATTCTACCAGGTCTGCCTCTAAGGGGCAGACTTTTCCTTTCGTTTGTTAAATCGTTTGCAAAAAATGCGTGTGTCAAATGGTTTGCAACGCCTGTTCGATATCGGCAATCAGGTCTTCGTAATTTTCCAAACCGCAGGAAAGACGAACCAAATCACCGGGCACGCCCGCCGCAATCAATTCTTCCTCGTTCATCTGTCTATGCGTTGCGCTAGCAGGGTGCAGACAGCAACTACGCGCGTCCGCTACGTGCGTTTCAATGGCGATAAGGCGCAGGGCTTTCATAAACTTTTCCGCCGCCGCTCTGCCGCCTTTCACGCCGAAACTGACGACGCCGCACGTGCCTTTCGGCATGTATTTTTGTGCGGTTTTATAATATTTATCCGACGCAAGACCGGGATAGGTCACCCAACCGATTTTGTCGTTTTGTTCCAGATATTCGGCAACCTTTTGCGCGTTCAAACAATGCCGTTCCATACGTACGTGCAGGCTCTCCAAACCCAGATTGAGATAAAAAGCGCTCTGCGGGGATTGCGTGCTGCCAAAATCGCGCATCAGTTGCGCCGTCGCCTTGGTGATAAATGCGCCGCCTAAACCGAATTTGGTGGCATACGTGATGCCGTGATAGCTATCGTCAGGGGTGCAAAGCCCGGGGAACTTGTCCGCGTGCGCCAACCAATCAAACTTTCCGCTATCCACGATACAGCCGCCTACCGCAACGCCGTGCCCGTCCATGTACTTGGTGGTGGAGTGGGTTACGATATCCGCGCCGAATTCAAACGGGCGGCAATTAATAGGGGTAGCAAACGTGTTGTCGATAATCAAAGGTACGCCGTGTTTATGCGCCGCGCTTGCAAATTTATCGATATCCAAAACGGTAAGAGCAGGGTTTGCAATCGTTTCGCCGAATACCGCTTTCGTGTTGGGCTTGAAAGCCTTTTCCAACTCTTCTTCCGTGCAATCGGGGGAAACGAACGTAAAATCAATCCCCATTTTCTTCATGGTAACGGCAAAGAGGTTATACGTACCGCCGTAAATGGAAGAGGACGAAACGACGTGGTCGCCGCAGGTCGCAATATTAAAAATTGCAAAGAAGTTTGCCGCTTGTCCCGAGGACAACAACATAGCCGCGCTACCGCCCTCTAATTCGCAAATTTTTGCCGCAACCGTGTCGCAAGTAGGGTTTTGCAAACGGGAATAAAAATAACCGCTCGCCTCCAAATCAAACAGTTTGCCCATATCCTCGCTCGTCGCGTACTTAAACGTAGTGCTTTGGATAATCGGCACTTGCCTAGGTTCGCCGTTGCCAGGGGTATAACCGCCTTGGACGCATTTGGTTTCAATTCTGCGTTGATTGTTGCTCATAAAAACTCCTTGCGCGCGTGCGTACGAGCGTACACGTGACTTTGTAAATTTCGCTATCATTTTAAGTATACCACGCGGCGCGCCCGTTCGTCAAGTATTTTTGATATTTTCCGCCCGCGTTTGCGGATAAAAAACCGCCACTTGTTCCACAATATAGAATATGAAGAAAAAATCGGGAATTTCTAAACGGAAAAGCCTTTTAACGGCGTTTCTTTCCACGCTGGCGGTATTGCCGCTGAGCGCATGCCGCAAAAGCGGCGAAACGAACGTGTTTGAGGACGTCGTCTACCGCGAAAACTACGACAGCGTATATGCGGCAATCGGAAAAGAAGTAACCTTAGATGCCGTGCGCGAAAGCGCCGACGGCAGAGCCTACGTCACCGTGGATAATAAAGAATACGAACTGGGCATGGACTTTTTATCGATGGCAATGGTGTATAACGCCCAGCCGACCGCGCTTTTTCCGACCGCAGAGGCGGCTTATAACGAGTGGTGGCGGCTGTATATCCAGCGTTGGAATTGGCTCGTACCCGAAGTGCCGCTGTATTCCAACCGCTATTACGACGTTTACAACGCAAAAATCAGCGATTTGAAAACTACGCCCTATTGGGACGTAGCCACGGCAATCGTCGGGGCAAGCGTAACGACGGGGGATTCCGTCATTTTGGGCAATATTACCGAATTGTCGGGGGCGTTTCGAAACGCCGCTTTCGGGAAGTCTGCGGCGGGGGCTTGCGTCCTTAAGTCGGATCGTAGCCATGTCGTTCTGTGAG
>JAZNXZ010000192.1:0-2145 GCA_045594165.1 Candidatus Scatosoma sp. | reverse complement strand
TTCTTGATAAAGTTCTTTGACATGATGAACCCTGCCGACGACTAACCAACGCACCCAATGGGTGTTTCATCTTTCTATCTTTCTTGTTCGGGACTAAATGCCGTATCGGTACCCTACTAAGGGTTAAGGGGCATTGTCCCTTATCAGGGTGCAGGGGCGGAAGCCCTTGCGGAATATAACCCTTTTCTTAAGCAAAACATTTCGTTTTGCGCCTATCTATACCTTTGGTATCAACGCCAAAGGCGCAATAAGACGCAAGCAGAGCTTGCTTTTTCAGCGGCTGCATTACGCAAAGGCTCTGCCTCTGCACTCCGTAAGGGGATAATCCCCTTGACCTTAATCAAGGCATCTATTAACATGTCAAAAAAATCATTAAACGCGTACATGGTAGCCCCAAATGTATAAAAACACCGCTTACAGCGATACCGTAAGCGGTGTTTCCTTTTTACTTCTTATAACCGATTATTCTTCATCGGCAGGCGTTTCTTCCACTTCGTTTTCATCGTCCAAAACTACGTTTTCTTCGATTTCTTCCGTTTCGTCCACACCTTCTGCTAAATCTTCGGGACTTAAATCCGCCGCCGTTTCTTCGGGAGCTTGCGTTTCCGCTTCATCGTCGCGTTCGGTTACGTCAACGGTTGCTACCAAACTGTCTTTTACGTTCATTACGCGTACACCGCGCGTCGTTCTGCCGATACGGCTGATGGTATCTGCGTGCATACGGATAATCGTGCCGCCCGTCGTGATAATCATGATGTCGTTTTCGTCCGTCACTAGCTTCATGTTCACAAGCTCGCCCGTCTTTTCATTGAATACGCCTGCTTTGATACCCTTACCGCCGCGCGTCTGCAAACGGTAATCGTCGATGCACGAACGCTTACCATAGCCAAGCGACGTCAGCGTGAAGATATCCTGCTGCTTATCCACAATCAACATATCCACTACGATATCCTCTTTACCGAGGTTGATTGCGCGTACACCCTGCGTGCCTCTGCCGGTAGGACGAACGTCCGTTTCACTGAAACGAATACACTTACCTGCGCGGGAAGCTACGAGGATTTCATTTTCACCGTTTGCGAACTGAACGGAAATCAAGCGGTCTTCTTCCTGCAACTTAATGGCAATCTTACCGTTCTTAGGAATACGGTCAAATTCTTTCGTTGCCGTTTTCTTGATAAGACCTTTTTCCGTCGCCATTACGAGATAGCCCGTGCCGTTTTCAAGAACAGGCAATACCGTTTCAATCTTTTCGCCCGGATCAAGCTGTACGATATTGACAACAGCTCTGCCGCGCGCCGTGCGGTTTGCTTCGGGGATTTCGTAACCCTTGATGGAATACACTTTGCCTTTCGAGGAGAAGAGCAAGATGGGATCGTGCGTGCAGCAAACGAACATCTTTTCCACATAGTCCTCGTCCTTCGGGCGATGACCGGTGATACCTCTGCCGCCTCTACCTTGCGCTTTGTATTCTTCTACGGGCAAACGCTTGATATAGCCGCCATGGGTAATCGTGATAACGACGTCCTCTCTATCGATAAGGTCTTCATCGTCAATGTTACCATAATCCACAGAAATTTCCGTCTTTCTAGGGGAAGGATATTTCGATTTAATTTCCGTGAGGTCGTTTTTGATGATTTCCATAACGCGCCATTCGTTCGCGAGAATATCTTTCAAATCGGCAATCAAAGCCTGCAAGCTCGCCAATTCTTCCTTTAATTTTTCCACTTCAAGGGAAGTCAATCTCTGCAAACGCATTTCAAGGATAGCGTTCGCTTGTTTTTCATCCAATTCAAACGCGCCCGTCAAGCCTTCGATTGCTTCGTTCTTATCCGCCGAAGCCTTGATGATTTTGATTACTTCGTCCACGTTCGCCAAAGCCAATACAAGCCCTGCGATGATGTGCGCACGTTCTTCCGTTTTCGCCAAATCGTAACGGGTTCTTCTGGTGATGACGTCCTTTTGGTGATTGAGGTAATGATACAAAATTTCCTGCAAGTTCAACGTCTTGGGTTCCGTACCGTTTTCCACCAAAGCCAACAAAATGATACCGTCCGAAGTCTGCAACTTCGTCTTTTTATAAAGGGTGTTCAAAACCACCTGCGCGTTGGCGTCTTTCTTACATTCGATGACGATACGCATACCGTC
>JAZNXZ010000191.1:0-4268 GCA_045594165.1 Candidatus Scatosoma sp. | reverse complement strand
CCGTAGAACGCCTTTAATTCCGTTTCTTTCACTTCGTCAAATTTGATAATCATTTTTCGCTTTTCCTTTTGGCTTTCTTGTATTTATATATAGTATAGCAAACTTTCCTGCCTTTGTAAAGCCCAAACGCAAAAATCTCCTTATGAAAAATTTTTCAACTTTTTTTGAAAAAGTACTTGACAAGCAATACTATGCAATGTATAATATTATGCGAAAGGGGGTATACACGTGGACGCTCAATTAAAAAAAGGTTTATTAGATATCTGCGTGCTAAGCGCAATCAGAAAAGAAGAATCGTACGGTTATAAAATCATTTCCGACCTAACGCCGTGCATTAGCATTTCCGAATCGACGCTGTATCCCATCTTAAAGCGTTTGGAAGGCAGCGGCGCAGTAACCGTCCGCACGGAAATCTACAACGGACGACTGCGGAAATATTTCGCCATTACGCCGTTAGGGATACAAAAAATCAACGAGTTTATCGACGAAATGGACGAATTTATGAAAATTACCGATTATATCGTACAAGGAGGTAAATTATGACGCTACGTCAATGGGAAAAACAATTCAAACGAGCCTTAAAAGGCATTTCTAAAAAGGAAAAACAAACGGCGCTGGAATATTATCGCGAACTGTACGGGGATAAAGTAGACGCAGGCTGTACCCCCGAAGAGGCGGTAGAAACCTTTGGTTCGCCCACGGATTGCGCGCAAAATATTCTTGCAGATAGCGAAAATACGGTCAACGTACCCGCGGCGAAATTCGCGGCGAACGAGCCTAAAACGGACAATACCTTTTCCGTGCACTCCGCGGCGTCGATTACGGGTATGGTATTTTTAACCATTTTTATCGTAATTCCGCTGTATGCCATCTTAATTTCCGTGATTGCCGCGTTTGCCGCCGCTACGATTTCTTCTGGCGCAGGCATAATCGCAGGCGTCGTATACACGTTAGCATATCCCATTTATCTTATCGTCTACGGCGCACCTTGGTCGGGCGTGGTAGCAAACCTCGGGGCGAGCTTGGCAGTTATCGGCGTGTGCATCTTTCTACTGATTGCATTTTATTACGCGACAAAATATATCGTTATCGGCGCAATCAAGCTTTTCAAACTCATTTATTTTAAGGGGGAAAAGGCATGAAAAAGACGAAGAAATTTTTGAAACGAATTTGCATATTTGCAACGGCTTTTATCCTTATCGGGGGCGTGCTATTCGGCGTTGGTTTTCTTTCCGCCAACGGCGGCTGGAAAAAGTTGTCCCACCTGACCGCAACAGCGCACACCTATACGGAAAAAACGGATAATGAAATTGACAGCGTTACCATTTCTTACGATTCTAGCACGACCGTATCCGTGCATTTTTCGGATACCGCGGACGTAGTTTCCGTATCTTACGGAAGTTTACACACCAAGAGTGGCAAATCCGTCGGCACTCTTTCCGTAACGGATACAAACGGGCATTTGAAAATCCAAGAAACTTACAGTTGGAAAGATATTTTCCGCTCTATCTCCATGTTTAATTTTTCCATGAAAATCAAAGTGGACGTTACGCTACCCGCAGCGCGTACGTACGCCCTCTCTATCTACACGAATACGGGCGACGTGGTTTTTGACGGCGAGGCGGGCAATGTAAGCGCTCTGCGCGTGGAAGGCGACACGGCGGATATTTCCTTACGCAACGATATCGTTTGCGCGGATAGCGCCATGATAGAAACGGACACGGGTGATATCTGGATTAAAAATCTTACTGCGGAAAAGCTTGATTTGGAAACGGATACGGGCGATATCACAATCGGCAATATTACCGTGAATACCTTGTTCGCCGAAATTGACACGGGCGATTTTGAAATCGTTGGTAAAATTACCGCTGATAACGTGTCTATCGCCACGGACACGGGCGACGTAACAACGAAGGATAACGGCATTGTGGACGCGGACGTTCTTCGCTTAGAGGCGGACACGGGAGATATCTCTTTGAACCTCGCGGGAAAACTGAGCGATTATAATATTTCCATTGAGGTTGATACAGGCAAAACCAATGTTTCCAAACAACAAATCGGTGGCAGCCGCAACTTGACCATTGAAACGGACACGGGCGATATTTACGTGTATTTTGAACAATAGTATTAGATTAAGGAAAAAACCAAACCGATTTTTCGGTTTGGTTTTTTTCGTTCGTCGCGCGAACCCCCGACAATTCGGGGAAGTTGGTTTACGCAGGCGGAGGGATTTTGGCTTACGCCAAAGCGTCCTCGCTCAACGACGAGCCTTTATTCTTGACAACGCTGTATTCGCTCGTCGCGCGAACCCCCGATAATTCGGGTGTTTTTTAGACCTCCGCTTGTGCCAACAAAAAAGTGCCCCCCTTGGGCACTTTTCTTGGCGCAGGCGGAGGGATTCGAACCCCCGTGGGCTTTCACCCAAACGGTTTTCAAGACCGCCTCGTTATGACCGCTTCGATACGCCTGCGTATGCTTTTCGTAAAAACGTTCGCTTTACCAGCTTATTATACTCCTCCCAAAATAAAATGTCAATCCTTTTCTATTCTTCCCATAAAAAAAGAAAGCCGTTTAGCTTTCTTTTTTACATTGTTTCTTTTGTTTTTTCTGCATTTTCTCTTCCGCACGCACGATCTTTTTCGCCTCTTTTAACGCTTTTTTGCGTTCTTTTTTCGACATGGTTGCGTCCACGGCGGCTATCTCTTCAATATGCTCCCTTTTTGTCTGCTTAGGATCGGGCAAAGCAATCTTTAACGCTTGCTTTTCTACCGTGATTTCCATCGACTCATGCTCGCCACCGTCTTCGCCGTCTAACGTAAACGCCGTAGGCTCCATCGTCAGCGTAAGCTGCGACGCGCGCACAAACATTAAATCCTTGGATTGGCTAAAATCGTTCTCTTTCAAATTCTTGTACAAACGAATCCATTCACGCAAACGCTTGGGGCGCGGAATAAACAACGCCTCTATTTTTCCGTCGTCAAGCTCCACCTTTTTATCCACCAAGATATGCAACGTGCCGATGGATTTCGAATTGGATATCGTACCGAAAATAAAATCACCCTCAAATACGACGTCGCCCGTTTCCACACGCATTTTACGGCAAGCTGCCTTAAACTTGTTCGGGCCGATACACTTGATAATATTCCAAACGTACGCCCAAATCTTCCAATGGTTTTTCGCCGTTTGCTTGGTTTTATAAGGAACGTCCGTCGCAATGCCAAACGCCGCTACGTACGCAAAATACCGATCGCCGAATTTGCCCACGTCAATCGCTTTTACGTTGTCAGATGCCGCCACCTTTGCAGCCTCTATCACGTTTTTGGGGATACCGTGCGTCGCCGCAAAATCATTGACCGTACCCGTCGCAATATATCCCGTTTCCACTTCCTTGGGCAAGGACATAACGCCGTTAAGCATTTCGTTGAGCATGCCGTCGCCGCCGGCAACTACGATACGGTCAAAATCTGCGCCCTCTTCGCGGATTTTATTGATGCCGTCCCCCGAACATTGCGTAGGGTATGCCACCACTTCATAGCCCGCCTTTGTAAAGACGTCTAACACTTCCGCCAAGTGTTTGCGTATAACACCCGTGCCCGAGTGCGGATTGAAAACAAATAACAATTTTTTCATAGCGCGTTTCCTTTCCATTATCATAATATATTTTGCAGAAATTGTCAACCCTCTTGTCGGATTTTGTTAATTTTTTGTTAATATTTTGTATTTTTCGCCCTTACGTAGCCGCCCGTAAAACGCTTTCTTTTTGAACGGAAATATGTTATACTGATGATACTACGTAAAAAGGACGCTGCTCCTATGCAAAAAAACATCTTTTCCTTTGAAAACGTTTCCGCTTTGCAGGCGGAATTAAAAACGCTCGCGCAGGACCTCGGCGCAAATCTTGTCGGATTTTGCGATTTGGGGCAATCCCCGATTCCTGCCCTGCCCCAACTTCGTTACGCCATATCCTTGGGTGTAAAGCTTTCGGACAGCATTTTGAAAACGATTGAAAACGCCCCGTCTTTCGTGTATTTTCAGCATTACCGCACAGCGAATAGCCTACTGGACTCGATTGCTTTCCGTTTGGCTTATAAAATTGAAAGCTTAGGCGGCGAGAGTTTGCCGATCGCGGCGAGCCAAAGCCTTGGCAAAAACAATCCCTACCGCGGCGTATATCCGCATAAGACGGCAGCCGTGTTATCAGGGCTCGGCTTTGTTGGCAAAAGCGGTTTGTTTTTATCTACCGCATACGGCAGCAAGGTCCGTCTTGC
>JAZNXZ010000190.1:0-7088 GCA_045594165.1 Candidatus Scatosoma sp. | reverse complement strand
CCAGCGTAGCATCGGATTTCTGCCGTGCAGTGCACGAGGATAAATCGGAGCGACTCGCCTGTATGGAATGCGACAAGAAGTGAGAATTGATGCGGATAACGTCCGCCTCGTACACTCTGCCGACGTCGGCAGGGTCGATGGGTAGATAGGGTACCGTCCACGTGTCCGCGCCTTTGTCCACGCGGTATTTCATGCCCTTGGCAATCGCGTCTTGGTGCGATCCGCTAAACGCCGCAAATACAAGCGCGCCGCTGTACGGTTGCCGTTCGCTCACTTTCATACGCGTTACTCGCTCGTACACCTGCGTAATGGACGGCAAATCGGAAAAATCAAGCCCGGGATCGATACCTTGCGAATACATATTCAGCGCAAGGGTGATAACGTCCACGTTGCCCGTACGTTCGCCGTTGCCAAACAACGTACCCTCGATACGGTCGCCGCCGGCAAGTAAGCCCATTTCGCTGTCCGCCACCGCGCAACCTCTGTCGTTGTGCGGGTGCAAGGAAATGACGACGTTTTCTCTGCCGTGCAAATTCTTGCACATGTATTCCACCTGACTTGCGTACACGTGCGGCATAGAGTTTTCCACCGTTACGGGCAAATTGATAATCGCCTTATCCTCTGCCGTCGGCTGCCAAATATCCAACACCGCGTTACAGATTTCCGCCGCAAACTCCGGTTCTGTACCCGTAAAGCTTTCGGGGGAATATTCCAGCCAAACCTTGCCCTCTGCCTTTTCCTTGTACGCCTTGCAAAGCTTTGCGCCCGTGATTGCAATATCGATAATCTCGTTCTTTTCGCGTTTGAACACCTGCTCGCGCTGCGCTTTCGACGTGGAATTATACAGATGCACAATCGCCCTTTTCGCACCTTTGATTGCCTCAAAGGTTTTTGCAATAATATGCTCGCGCGATTGCGTCAAAACCTGTATCGTTACGTCGTCGGGAATCAAATTTTCCTCAATCAGCTTACGGCAGAATTCGTATTCCGTTTCGCTTGCCGCAGGGAAACCGATTTCAATTTCCTTAAAACCGACCTTGCAAAGGAGTTTGAAAAACTCCAACTTTTCCTCCAAGCTCATAGGAATAATAGGCGCCTGATTGCCGTCGCGCAAATCGACGCTGCACCACACGGGGGGCTTTTCGATGGCGGTCTTTTTCGTCCAATCCATCGTAACGCCCTGCGGCGCAAAATATTGTTTTACGTATTTTTTACTGTTTTTCATATCCGTTATCCTATTCTTTTTCTAAAAAAATTCGTCCCTTATCACGGCGCAAAAACGCCGCACGATAAGAGACGAAGAAACTCCGCGGTACCACTCCGATTGACGGTTCATTAACCGTCCACTCACGCCCTTTTTCGGGCAAATCTCTGTAACGGGAGAACCCGTCCGAATCTACTTGGCTGTATCTGCCGTTCTCTCGGCGGCTCGGGGAGGAGCTATATTCCGTAAGACGTATCGGCTCGCACCTGCCGCCGACTCTCTGTCAATCGCACTTTACGGATTTCTATCCCGTCATTGCCTTTATATATAATGTATGTTTAATTATACTTGTATTTTTATATTTTGTCAACGAAAAAAACGTTGTTTTCCCTGATTTTTCAAGGATTTCAGCGGAAAAGCGTACAATTTTTTCCTTTTTTGGTTACAGTTTGTAAACCCAGCCGTACGTGTCGGGCTGTTTACCCCATTGAATCCCCGTCAAAATGTCGTACAGCTTTTGCGTTACTTCCCCGATTTTACCGCCGCCGATAACGTATTCTTCGTCCCCGAACGCCAGCTTGCCTATCGGCGAAACTACCGCCGCCGTACCGCAGCCCCACGCCTCTTCCAACGCGCCCGACTTCAACGCGTCCAAAAGCTCGTCCACCGAAAGCAAGCGTTCCGTTACCGTATACCCGAGATTTTTCAAAACCTCGATACAGCTCTTTCTGGTAATACCGGGCAAAATCGAGCCTGTGAGCATCGGCGTTACAATCTCGCCGTTGATTTTGAACATTACGTTCATTGCCCCAACTTCTTCGATATATTTGCGCTCTACGCCGTCCAGCCAAAGCACCTGCGAATAGCCCTTTTTCGCCGCACGTTCGCCTGCACGCGTGCTCGCCGCGTAGTTACCGCCGCATTTGGCGTACCCCGTACCGCCGCGCACCGTTCTAACGTCCTCGTTTTCGATCATGATGCTGACGGGATTGATCCCCTCGGCATAATAACTGCCGCTGGGCGAGGCAATCAACATAAAGGTTGCGTTGTGTACCGCATGCACGCCAAGCGCCTCGTCGTTGCCGAATAAAAACGGACGCAAATACAGCGACGTACCAAACGATTTAGGCACCCACTTTTCTTCCAGCTTGACGAAGGTCGTCAAAAGCTGCAACATATCCTCTTCGTCCATTTCAGGCAAACTCATACGCTCTGCCGAACGGTTCATACGCTTGATATTTTCTCTGGGGCGGAAGAGCTGCACGCCGCCGTCCGCGCGACGGTACGCCTTCAAGCCTTCAAAAATTTCCGCGCCGTAATGGAGTACCGTGGACGCAGGGTGGAGCGAGATTCTGCCAAACGGCACGATACGAGCGTCGAACCAGCCCTTTTCCGCAGACCAATCCACAAGCAACATGTGGTCGGTAAACACCTTTCCAAATCCCAATTTATCTTCCGGCGGCATCGTTTGGGGAGTCGTCGTTTTCGTGATTTTAATTTCCATAATATTCCCCTTCCTGATTTATTCGTTTTTCGAATTATACGCACGCGCATAATTTATAATAATGATAATATGATAACACAATCCAAACGTTTAGTCAACGGTTTTTCCTACGGAAAACAGGTTTTTTTTAGAAAATATAAAGATTTTCCCAAAAAGAAAAGAGTGAGCTTTTCCCAACCCACTCTTTCATTTTTGTATTTAAGGGATATTATTTATCCTCTTTTTCCGATTTACACAAAGGCTTTTTCAGTTTTGAACCGTTTTCTTTTACCTCGCCCGTTACCAATTTGGTCAGCGCAAACAACGCGATTACGTTGGGCAATACCATGAGGTAGTTGAAGAAATCGGTGAGTTCCCAAACCAAATCGTTTTGGAAAAGCGAGCCGAGCATAACGAATACAAGAGAGATGATCGAATACACGATGACGCCTTTCTTCCCGAACAGATATTCAAAGTTAATCTTACCGAACAAGTTCCAGCTGACGATTGTTGAGAACGCAAAGAACGTCAAGCAAATCGCTACGAAAATGCTACCGACCTTGAGCGCTGCATTGCCGCCGCCGAATGCATGTGCAAAACCGTTTGCAACCAACTCGCTCTTATTCAAGCTCATCCATGCGCCTGCGTTATCGCTCGTATACAAGGTAGAAATTACGATGAGCGCCGTGAACGTAAGCGCGATAAACGTATCGATGAAAACGCTTGCGATTGCTACCGTACCCTGCGTGTGGGGATTTTTAACGTTTGCCTGTGCGTGTGCATGCGGCGTCGAACCCATACCTGCTTCGTTAGAGAACAAGCCGCGCTTTGCGCCTTGGCTGATCGCCGTCTTGATTGCCATACCAACCGAGCCGCCGATAATCGCCTTGGGATTAAACGCATATTTGAAAATCATGCCGAACGCTTCGGGAATAAAGGTGATACGCGCAAAAATGATAACCAAACCGCCCGTAATATACAAAAGTGCCATAACGGGTACGATTTTTTCGGAAACGGACGCAATACGCGACACACCGCCGATGAAAATAAACGCGCAGATAAGCACGAGTACGATACCCACTACCCACGTCGGCACGTGTCCGCCCGTAGCGTTATTAATTGCTTCGCCGATAGAGTTGGACTGTACCATAGCCCCGATAAAACCGAGTGCGATTACACAAGCTACTGCAAAGAACACCGCAAGGAATTTACCAAATCCGTTGGGGAATGCTTTTTTAATATACTGCGTAGGTCCGCCCGAAACGCTGCCGTCCTCGTTAACAACGCGCGTCTTTTGCGCCAATACCGCTTCGGCATAAATCGTTGCCATGCCCAAGAATGCGATAATCCACATCCAGAAAATAGCCCCTGGACCGCCAAGCAAGATCGCGCCCGACGCACCGATAATGTTACCCGTACCGACCTGACCTGCAACTGCTGTTGCAAACGCTTGGAACGAGCTCATGCCCGATTTTTGTTTTCCGCCTTTCAGGCTCATTTTGCCAAATACGTTCTTCATACCTTGTCCAAAGCAACGCACTTGAACAAATCTTGTTTTGACGGTATACCAAATACCGACACCTACCAGCAGCAAAATCAACAGATAATCCGCTAAAAACGCGTTCGCTTTGCTGACCACTTTAAGCAACCATGCTTCCATAAAAAACACTCCTTAAAAAATTTTTTATCACCATCATACCGCAACCGTCCGTCCGCATTAGAAACAAAAAAACACGGAGCAAAACGACGACTCCGTGTCCAAAAAATCAAAGCTTTTACCTAAAATACAGGGGTACGTATACGCAACGAACGAAAAAACGTCCTTTTTTTCTTGCGTAAAATAAAAAGCTTGACTCTGTCCTTTTGCCTGAGAGATTAGCGGCCGCATAGCCGCTTTGCCCCTTCGGCACTCACGTCTTGCGCGAGCTTCTCCGGAGTGCTATCCGATTGCAGTTCCCAATCTTTCGATTACCTGAGAGATTTACTCCTTCGGTTGAGCCTTGGCTCATCTCCTACAATCTTCACGTAGCGTTGCTTGGGTATTATCATAACATAACGGTTTTCACGTTGTCAACGGTTTAGCACTCGTTTTTCACAACAATTTTTCCTTTTTTCGCTTTTTTCCGATATTTTCCGTCCCCTTTCGTTGGCTTTTTTCACTTCTTTATGCTATAATATATTGTAGTGTGCGAAAAATACGCCTTATCAAGGGGGAAAGTATGCTCGAAAAGACTTATTCGTTTACCAAAGACGGAAAAATTAACGACGTTTACACATTGAAAAACAGCCACGGTGTCGAGGTGGATATTTTGACCTACGGCGCGCGCATTTTACGCATTTTCGTTCCTGATAGAAAGGGCAAATTCGCCGACGTCGTCGTCGGCTGTAAAAAGCCCGAATATTACTACGAACCCAACCCCTGTTTCGGGGGGACGGTCGGACGGTTCGCTAACCGTATCGGCGGCGCAAAATTCACGCTGAACGGACAAACGTATCATTTGGAGCAAAACGACGGCAAAAATTGTCTTCACGGCGGTACGTCTGCGGCGTTTGCTACGCAAATTTGGAACGCCGAAATCGTTAAAAACAGCTTGGTTCTCACCCATTTTTCCCCTGACGGGGCGGGCGGTTTCCCCGGCAATCTTACGTTGAGCCTCACCGTTACGTTATCGGAAGAAAACGAACTGCGCCTCGATTATCAGGCGACGACAGACAAGGATACGGTGTGCAATTTCACCAACCATACCTATTTCAACCTCGGATATCAACCCACGGTGCTCAGCCACGAGCTTATGCTTTCCGCAAGCAAAGTCACGAAAGTAGACGACGAGCTGATCCCCCACGGCGAATATATCGACGTAGCAGGCACGCCGCACGATTTCCGCCAAGCAAAACCGATCGGACAAGATATTTTTGCGGACGATCATATGCTCCGCAACGCAAACGGGTACGATTTTAATTACTGTATCGACCGCGTGGGTAAGGGCTTGGAATATTTCGGTTACGTGTATGACAAAGAAAGCGGCAGACGCATGGATTGTTACACTACCCTCCCCGGCGTACAGCTGTATACGGGCTGTAAAACGGGTAGCTTTACGGGCAAGGGCAAAAAGCGCGCGCCTTACGAAAATTACTGCGCGTTGTGCTTGGAAACGCAGGGGTATCCCAACTCCCCCAACGTGCCGACTTTCCCCTCCACCGTATTAAAGGCAGGGGACACCTATCGCGAAATCACCGCGTACCGTTTTACGGTAAAATAAACTCTTACAAACGACTTTACCTGCGACACGTGTTGCAACGAAAATACGACGGAGCAAAAGAAAAATGTTAAAAGCCCTTTTGAAAAAATTGTCGGAAGCCACCGTTTCGGTATTGCCCGTAACGGCGATCGTTTTACTGCTTTCCGCCACCCCTCTTCTTGATTTAACGCTGACGGAAGGGGTTGTTTTCGTTTGCTCGGCACTCGCCTTAATCGTCGGCATGGCGCTTTTTAACCTTGGCGCGGATATTGCAATGACGCCTATGGGCGAACAAATCGGTTCGGGACTTTCCAAATCGGGCAAATTCAAAACTTTGCTTTTGATTTGTTTTGTGATGGGGTTGTTTATCACGATTGCCGAACCCGACCTTTCCGTTTTGGCAGAACAGGTTACCTTTATCAAACCCACCGTTTTGAAAATTACAATCGGCGTGGGCGTGGGCTTATTTTTGGTGCTTGGTATTCTTAAAATCGTATTCCGCATCAGCCTTTCGCAGCTACTGACTTTTTTTTACATGTTACTGTTTGCGTTGGTGTCCTTAGTCCTCGCCGTCGGCGGCGGCGCGCAATTTTTACCCCTTGCGTTCGATTCGGGCGGGGTTACCACAGGGCCGATCACCGTTCCCTTTATCATGGCGCTTGGCTTAGGTGTGTCCACCGTACTCGGTGACAAACGCGACCGTGAAAACAGTTTCGGTTTTATCGCACTTTGTTCCATCGGCCCTATCCTTGCGGTAATGATGCTCGGCGCGTTTTCCAAGGGCGATATTCAATATGAAACGCCCACGTATCCCATGCACGCGCAATTTAGCGAGATTGCAAAATCTTTCTTCGCCACCGCGGGGGAAGTAGCGATTGCGATTGCTCCTATCGTTGCGTTCTTCTTCATTTTGCAGGCGATTTTCCTGCGTTCCCCTAAGAAGAAATTACAACAAATCGTCGTGGGTATTTTCTATACTTTCTTCGGTTTGGTCATCTTCTTGACGTCCGTACACGTCGGATTTATGCCTATCGGTTACAAAATGGGCGAACAACTCGCCGCGGCAAAACCCGTTATCACCGTAATTGCGGCGTTCATTCTCGGTTTCACCGTCGTTTTAGCGGAGCCTGCCATTCACGTATTGAATAAGCAAGTCGAAAGC
>JAZNXZ010000189.1:0-5111 GCA_045594165.1 Candidatus Scatosoma sp. | reverse complement strand
CCTGCCTGAATCAAAGCGTATTTTTTAACCGCCAAGACAAAAGGCGACCATATCGTTTTGCGATACGTCGTAATAATCGAACGTTCGATTTGTTGATACTTTTCCAAAGTTTTCGCCATACAGCCCTCGCCTTTGTCTTTTGTATAACTAAGTATAGCACATATTTTTTCCAAATGCAAGCATTTTTACGAACATTTGTTTGTTTTTATATAAATTTTTATATTTATGTGGCTAAGCAACGAAAAAACACGCCCCGAAAGGCGTGTTTCTTGTTTTTGGTGGTGTAAGGGTAATGTAAGTTGAACTAGTTAATGATAATAACAATTTACGAATTTACTATTTTGAAATTAACCATTGTATACATTGAAATTTCAATATGATAATCTAAAGGAACTTCAAGTTGTATGGTTTTGCCTTTACTTCCTGACTCAAAAGTATACATTTTTGAATCAATACTTTCTAAATAACCTGCAGCATTTTTCTTCATTGCGTTGCTCTCCAAAAAAATCGCTCCACTATCCCCATAATTTGTAATTATATATTTACCAGCTGGTATATAATAAAAAACATATTTTTCCCCATCAATTGTTTCTTCTTTTCCATAATCTCCCAGAACCCCATAAATCAGATTGATTCCACTTGTAGGCATCTTATTTTTATATGGATATTTGGGTTCAACAGCGTTTCTTTCTTCAGTAAATTTGTAATCATCCAAATAATCAAATTGTTTTGCTCCGTTCAATGTAAGATATATGGGCTTATATTTTACATTGTCATTTTCTTCGATTATATTGTACGCAATCTTAAAATTAATGGTTGAGTATACCCCAAAAGCGTTTGCCGATTCAACAAAACTACTTAAGTAATAGATGTTATTATATCTTGCCACGCCCCAATCGGCATTATTATAAGAAAACTTAGCAGTAGATGGAAAATTCAAATATAAGGATACAACCTCTTTCGCCTTTGTTTGCAAATCTAGAATATATGATGATTTGTAAACGTAATGATTAACATTATACGACTCGTATCCACGATAATATATTTTCTCGTCGTTAAAATTAATCGATTCTACAGTAGAACCTACATTACAATAAACTATTAGCGTGATTTTATCATCATATCTAAAACGATAACGTTCACCACCTGCCCAATTATCTATTTTTTCAATATTTGATATTTTTGTATCATCCGCCTCAATTTCATTTAACGCATTGATAAAGTCGTCTTTCAGATACGCATCGCTAATCACATTATATTGATTTTTCTTATTATTGATTGAATCAATCCAACTTACAATAGCAATAATTAAAACTATAGCAACAGCAATATATACCCAGCGTTTCTTTTTTACGTTTTTCTCCATGTTTATCTCCTTAACTATGCGTATATTATATCAGGTCATTTGACCTATGTCAAGTCTTTTGACCTATTTTTGTGTATAATTTATATATGTGGTATATTGATATTATTAGACAAGTTATGCAAGAAAAGGGCTTATCGCAACAAGCATTTGCGGATATTTTAGGGATAAATCAAACAACGGTGAGTCAATGGTTACTTGGAAAAAACAAACCTGGCTATGATAGCATTATGTTATTATATGAAAAATTTGAGATTGAGCCCAATCTATTATTTGGGATAGAGAAATAACGAGCACAGAATATCTGTGCTCGTTATTTTTACATAAAAAAGAGAAAAGCAACTGCCACAAAACAGTTCGTACGTTACGCCCACCAAAGCAAAAACACGCCCCGAAAGGCGTGTTTCTTGTTTTGGTGGAGATAAGCGGATTCGAACCGCTGGCCTCCTCGTTGCGAACGAGGCGCTCTACCAACTGAGCCATATCCCCAAAGCTTTTTCATTATATAGCATTTGAAAAACTTTGTCAATGATTTTTTGCGGTTTTTCGGGGATTTTTTCAAAATTTCCCACAGCAATATAAAATGCGGAGCTCCTTTCACAGGAACTCCGCTTTTTTCCTCAATTCCAACCCAACAGTCTTTTGGTTATGTCCAATTTTTGCTTTACGTTCATTTTCAAATCGCCACGATACCAATTTTCAAACTCTCCGTATTCGGCGAATTTCCGCAAAACAAGATACTCTTCCAAGCAGTCGCAAGCATTTTGCAAGAGCGTTTGCATTTCTTGGCTCTCATCTTTATCGTAACAGAGTTTCGCTTCGTACAAATACACGTACCAACGGTATATATGCAACAACGTTTTGGTATACAACCACCATTTGCAACGCACGTGCTTTTCTATTCTGTCCGACGTGCACTTTGCAAGCAAAGAAAATTCATTTGCCAAATTTTCGTATGTCGGCAACACCCTTTTCAGTTCCGCATACATTTTTGCGTACAATTCGTTGGGCAATTCGCTGCGGAAATAATAGGTAATATCCCCACCTCGTCCCAAAATCAATCCGTCTTTCAAAATGAAATTTTTAACGTTGGGACTGATTTCGTCGTAATTATAATTGAAATAATTTGCGTGAACGTAGCGCAAATATTCCGTATCCAAGCAAGGCATTTCTTTGAAATATCTTTCGATAAGCGTTTTCGCCTGCTTAGCGTGTTCACCATAAACCGCCGCATAGATATCCATATATTTATCCGTGGAAAACCCCGTAAACTGCCACAACATTTCCGCGTATGCCTTTATCTCAAAATCAAACTCGCGGACGTTGGAAACGTTCAAAATAAAATACGCGTCATCCCCCTTTTTCTTGGCTTTTGCCACGTTATAATACAGCTTATCTAAGCCCGTTTGCGGCGCAAGGTGCGGACCTATATCGTAATATTGCACGTGATAATAGATACCGTATTGCAAATTTTGACGGCGAGGCACGCGGTCGTAATCACTGCCGAACATCTGGTTAGGACCATTGTCAGCAAAGACAACCATCATGTCTTCGTCCAAATTCAACACTCCCTTTTCCATGAGCGTAGAACCTTCCATCCAAAGGGTTGTGGAAAAATATTTTGCACTGCCGTCCGTTGCTTGCAAAACGATTTCTTTCTGTGTTTTGATTGCGTTGCTGATATAATCCGCGTACGTTTTTAATTCCTCTTCCGTCGGGGTAGCCTCTTCCCAAACGGGGCGGTCCGCTTTGCCACGCAAACCCACCTGCCAAACGACGTTGTCGTATTCCGCCCATTTTTCGGCGTAATATTTCCAACCCTCTATCAAGGTTTCGGGGTTATGTATATATGAATATTCCCCCTCTTTCCCGAATTTTTTGCAATAATTCTCATAAGTAAAATGTGACAAACCAAGCGGTTCAAGATGGTGTTGCGACAAATAAATACCACGTTTTGCAACGCAATCGGCGAGTGCTTTTTCGGGCGGATTATCGATATCCAAAAAAGATGCAGGTATTACCAAATTCAGCTTTAAGCGAAGGACCGTTTCTACCACTTTATCCATAACGTCTTTGGCGACCGTGATACCGTAAAAAGGATAGTCCATACGACGAATGCCGCCGCCCGTTTTCCACCCCGTTAAAAGGTCCTCGTCATTGATAAATACGCCGCGAAAACCTTTCCTTTCAGGACAATCCTCCCAATGGAATGCACTAACCTCCAACGTAGGACGTTTTTCAATCGGCAAATCATTGAAAAGATAACACGGTGCAACGCCGAGAATTTTTTCGCTGAAGGTATAAATCCCCCACATTGTTCCCAAATACCCGTTTGCCGATATTTTGATTTTTTGCCCGTCGCAATCAATTGAAAAACGTTCGTCCTGTAAAGGATTAGCGTCGCCTAAAACGTTTTCTTCAATAATCAAGCAGTTTTCCGTTTCTTCGTCCACTATTTTCGGCACATCCGTCAAATGGCTGACAGCATAGAAGTCTTTCCTTAAATCTTCCACGGCTAAACGAACGTACGGATTGGTATTTTTCAAACAAATATCTATGCAATTTTCACGATTAAATAAAAGCATTGTCTAGTCCTTATTTTTTATTACGTTTTCATTATACAATATCCAGCGCAAGAAAGCAAGAACGAAAACGATTAAAAATGTATGGTATTCGATTATTTTTTGTTTCCGCACAAAAAAAATAAGCGTTCTCTCTGTCACGAAAGAACGCCGTTTGTCTATTCCATTATTTGTTACAGAAAAAATCCGTCGAATCCGCGGCGTTCGGCTTTCTGCCCACCGAAATATTATCCTCCCTGCGGTTGCGAAGTTCAGGCACGGGCGAGGGAGCGACTTGATAGCGATAATCCGCTCCTCGACGGCGAATAAAGTTTTCAATGACGTTATGCGACGGCGTCATCTGTGCCGTGGGTTGAATCGTCTTTTGGAAACGGAAAAAGTCCGCGTCCTCGGGCAAATCTTTCACGCGCACGTAATCCTCGCGGTTGGACGTATACTGCACCGTTTCCCCCAAAATCTTCCGCACGTATTCGATATTTTCGTGCAAGGACAAGGGCTTGGGGAATTTCGGGTCTTTGATGACCTCTTCCCACTCTTTCTTTTCGTATTTTTTGAGCAGTTCCGCCGCCTTGTGCAGGTGTGCAATTTCGAAAGACAAATACATTTCCCACAGCTTTTGCACGTACGGGTCCGTTTCCGTCTTATAACACGACCAGTAGAGATAGCACTCGCAATACTCGTGCCAAAGCAACATTTCCAGCCACGTTGCGTTGGGATCCATCAACGATTCGTACTGCGTAACGTGTTCCTCTTCTACCAGCGCAATTTCTTGATACAAACGCCGTGCCATATCGTTGCAGGCAAAGTTCGTAACGTTCATATAATAGTTCATGGTTTGCTGTTCAGCGGCGGTAATAATCATCGTGGATAACACCGTTTGCGTATCCGCGGTTTTCGCATTAATGTTTCGACGTACGTTATCCATCGGGAAACGGTGATGGGCGATTGTAGGTCTACCTGGCATAATTTCGGTGTACCGCCCAACCAACCATTCAGCGGCGATGCCCTGGTCCATTTCCAAAAGGTTTGCATACCGATACAAATGGTCAAAATCTTCCAAAAGCGCAAAATCTAACGCCGTTTTTACGTTGCAATCCAGTTCGCGTTTGGCAAGCTCCGCCGTCAAGTCCACCGCCAACTGTTCGTAGGAAATCGTATGCTCTAAA
>JAZNXZ010000188.1:0-12121 GCA_045594165.1 Candidatus Scatosoma sp. | reverse complement strand
CGGGAAAGTGAGCAATGGGACGGAAACATTTTCTTTTGCCGACGAGATAGAGGTAAACGGTAATGCAAAATATATCGTTTCTTTGGACGAGTACGGCACCCAGACTGTTATTACAAAAACGATTCCGCTTGCCATTGGCGATAATGTCGTTTATATTTTTGAAACGGTAGACGGGGAAATTACGGCGACTTACGTCGTAACGATTCGTCGTAGACCGATGTACAGCGTAACGTTTAATGTAAACGGTGGAAGTACAGTGGAACAGCAAACCGTAGAAGAAGGCTCACTCGTGCAAGAACCGGCAACGACGAAGGTGGGCTATACGCTTGCGGGATGGGATTATGATTTTTCTATGCCTATCACGGAGGATACGGATATCACGGCAGATTGGACGGCAAATACCGATACTAAATATACGGTAAATCATTATGTTCAAAATATTGATGATGACGAATATACTTTGTATGAAACCGAAGATTTGACGGGAATAACAGATACGACAGTTACGGCAGATATTAAGGAGTATACGCATTTTACTCGTGTTGGTGAAGATATAATTGAGGGCAATATTAACGGCGATGGCAGCCTTGTGTTGGACGTATATTATGAGAGAAACACCTATATGGTCGTTACGGGTGCAAACGTAGCGGGCGGCGGTGTGTATACGCAAAGTAATACAATGTATCGTTATGGGAAGGAAATATCGTTGGCGTCTACAACGAACATTGGCTATAATTGGCAGGGTTGGTACGACGGAGAAACGTTGGTTTACGAAACGGAAGAATTCAAGTTTAACGTGGAAAAAGACGTAACGTATACGGCTATGTATAGCGTTGTTCCCGAAATGGCGGGGTTTGAATTTACTTCTACCCAACAGACGTGTACAATTACGAAGATAACGGATACAACGGTAACAAACGTCAGTATTCCCAATTTTGTAACGGGTATTGAATCGTATGCGTTTGAAGATTGTGAAGATTTAATGGAGATAGTAATTCCCGAAACCATAACGTATATTGGTGAATACGCGTTTTATTTTTACAACAGATTGATAATTTATTGTGAACATGAAAGCAAGCCTGTCGGTTGGCATGAGAATTGGGCAAATACATCTACGCCTGTGATTTGGGATTGCAACAATAATGAAGTGGCGACAAACGGATACATTTACACGATGGTAGATGGGTTGCGTTACGGTCTTCAAGACGGTGAGGCTATCGTTACAACACAAGTAAATACTCTCACGGCGGCAAATATTGCTTCAGAGGTTACGTATCAAGATACGGCGTACGACGTTACAGCGATTGATAAGCATGCATTCTTCGGCTGTATAAATTTGTCGGAGGTTGTAATCCCCGACGGCGTTACGAGTATTGGGAAAGAAGCGTTTGCATATTGTGAAGGATTGACGAAAATAGCGATTCCGAGCAGTATAGAGAGTATTGGGTTCCAGGCGTTTACATGGTGTCAGTCATTGCAAGGGGTATATATTACAGACTTGGCGGCTTGGTGCAATATTGATTTTGAGATATGGAGCGAAAATTGGTATGGTGGCGACCGTTCGGCAAACCCTTTGGATGAAGCGCATTATTTATATTTGAATAATGAACTGATTACTAAATTGGTGATTCCCGATAGTGTGAGTAGGATTAAAGAGGGTGTGTTTGCGAGGGGGTACTTTACGGAAATCGTTATTCCTGAAACCGTAACCCAAATTGACGAAGGCGTGTTTTATTATGCGAAGGCAGAAGAGATGACGTTACCGTATCTCTCGACGCGATTAGGTAAATTATTCTACGGTTTTGGAGTCTACAATGATATAAGTGATTACGTTCCTTCTTCCCTCAAAAAGGTAACGATTATGGGAGGCGATATTGCGGGTTCTGCGTTTAAGAACTGCGGCAATTTGACGGAAATTGTGCTTTGCGACGGCGTAACAAGCCTTGGCGATAGTGCGTTTGCATATTGTGAAGGATTGTCGGAACTGGTAATCCCCGAAACCGTAACAACGATTGGTCATTATGCTTTTTCGCACTGTAGCGGATTGTCGGAACTGGTAATCCCCGAAAGTGTAACATCTATGGGGTTGCACGTTTTTGATTATTGTTCGGGGTTGCAAAACCTTGTTCTCAACGGCGTGCTGAACTCTAACGATTTTTCCACGTGCAAAAGTCTAACGCATATAACTATAGGGGGCATAAATACTTCAATTTACGGAGGCGCATTTAAGGGTTGCAGTAATTTGACAGAAGTTGTGCTGTCCAATTCTATTAAGAGCATTGATAAGCTTGCGTTTTCAGGTTGCAGCAACTTGACGAAAATTGATATTCCAAGCAGTGTAACGAGCATTGGCTCTGACGCGTTTATAAATTGTAGCAGCTTAAGCGAAATTGTCATTCCTGATAGTGTTACGAGTATCGGTGATAGTGCTTTCAGTGGATGCGACTCGTTGACAAAAATCACGATGCCAGGTGTAGTAGAATACTTTGGCGACATTTTCGGGGAGACGGTTTCAAGAGAGATAATAAGCGGAACCGTTGTTAGATATTCCGAAGAAAAGTATGATACATGGTACAATACTTATTATTATTTATATCATTGTTACTATGTCCCTGAAGTCTTGCAGGAAGTAACGATAACGTCGGGTGTGATTGAAGATGAAATGTTCCGTGGTTGTAGTAATTTAGATAAAGCTACCATTTTTGATGAGGTGGAAACGGTTGGTTCACAGGTCTTTTACGGTTGTTCTTACCTGAAGATTTATTGTGAGGCAACAAATCAGCCTAATACCTGGTACTATGATTGGAATAGCAGTGAAAATCCTGTGGTGTGGGATTGCAATAATAATGACGTGGCAGAAGATGGATATGTGTATATCACGGCGGACGGAATAAATTATGTCTTAAAGGATGGAGTTGCGACGGTTGAAAGACAAAGGGATAACAAAACAACGGTAATCATTCCTGCTGCGGTTACGTATAATGGCGTAGAGTACCCCGTGACTAGAATTAAAGAATATGCATTTTTCGGTGGTAGTAATTTGTCGGAAATTATAATTCCCGACAGCGTAACCAGTATCGGTAATAGTGCGTTTGAGAGTTGTAACAACTTACAATATACAATAACAGACGGATTAAAATATTTAGGAAACAACACTAATCCATACGTATATTTAGTGGGGGTGGAATCGACGACGATTACAACGGCAACGATAGAGGACGGATGTAGATTTGTAGGCAGTAATGCGTTCTGGGATTGCAGTAGTTTGACAAGTGTAGTTATCCCCGACGGTGTAATGAGTATTGGCGTTTATGCATTCAGGAATTGCGCTAGCTTAACGAAAGTGGTTGTTCCTGACGGCGCCACAAGCATAGCTAATTTTGCGTTCGAAAATTGCAGTAGTTTGACAAGTGTAGTTATCCCCGGCAGTGTGACGAGTATTGGCAATTATGCGTTCAGGTATTGCACTAGCTTGACGGAAATTACGTTGCCGTTTATAGGCGCAACCAAAAGTGAAACAGTTAACACCCATTTTGGATATATATTCGGCGCAAGCTTATATTCCGATAATAGCTCGTACGTTCCTACTTCCTTAAAGAAAGTAACAATAATGTCGGCGACGAGCATTGGTGCGCAGGCATTCTATAATTGCAGTAGTTTGATGGAAATTGTAATCCCTGACAGTGTCACGAGTATTGGTGAGCAAGCGTTCTATAATTGCAGTGGCTTGACGAGCGTAGTTATTCCTGACAGTGTGACAAGTATTGGTCGTTTTGCGTTCGATAATTGCAGTGGCTTAACAAGTGTGGAACTCAGTAACAGTATCACTAGTATCGATTCAGGGGTGTTCCGGAGTTGCGATAGCTTGACAAGCATAGTAATCCCTGACAGTGTAACGAGTATGGGTGAGTATGCGTTCTCTGGTTGTAGCAATTTGGTTTATAACGAATACGGAAATACGAAATATTTAGGAAGTTCCAGCAATCCTTATTTTGCATTGATAGATGTTAAGGATAAAAGTTATAGCAGTTATCAAATTCATAATGACACAAAGATTATTGCTGGTAGAGCGTTTACTTCGTGTACTAACTTGACAAGCATAGTAATCCCCGACGGTGTGACAAGTATTGGTGGTTATGCGTTCTATAATTGTGGTGTCTTGACGGAAATTGTAATTCCTGACAGCGTCACGAGTATAGGTAATCATGTGTTCTATAATTGCAGTAGTTTGACGGAAATTGTAATCCCCGACAACGTGACAAGTATAGGTGATTATGCGTTCTATAATTGCACTAGCTTAACGGAAATTGTAATCCCCGACAGCGTGACAAGTATCGGTAATTATGCGTTCTATAATTGCACTAGCTTAACGGAAATTGTAATCCCCGACAGCGTAACAAGTATCGGTGAGAAAGTGTTCAATTCTTGCACTAACTTGACGCGTGTAGTAATCGGTGACGGCGTTACGAGTATCGGTAATTATGCGTTCTATAATTTGCCTAACTTGACGAGCGTGGCAATTGGTGACGCTGTGACGAGTATCGGTGATTCTGCGTTCCGTGGTTGCAGCGCTTTAACGAAAATCGTAATTCCCGACAGCGTCACGAATATTGGAAAGGAGGCGTTTTCTAATTGTAGTAGTTTAACTGGAATCGTAATCGGTGACGGCGTTACGAGTATCGATAATTATGCGTTCAATAAATGTAGTAGTTTAACGAGTGTAACATTTGGTAAAAACAGTCAACTAACGAGTATTGGTTATGATGCGTTTTATAATTGCAGTGGTTTAACGAGTGTAGTTATTCCTGACGGTGTAACGAGTGTCGGTAATTATGCGTTCTCTGGTTGCAATAGGTTAACAAGCGTTTACTATATGGGAACGGCAGAAGAATGGTCGACAATTTCGTTTGGTTCTTCAAATATCTACTTAACCAACGTGACACGTTATTATTACAGCGAAAGCGAGCCTGTGGAAAGCGGTTTGTATTGGCATTATAACGAAGAGGGCGAAGTTGAAATTTGGGCATGACGACCTTTGTGTCATTACGAGGAGCGGTAGCGACGAAATAATCTTGTGGGAAAATAAAAGCGAGATTGCCACGCCCACTGCGTAGGCTCGCAATGACAACAAAATAAAACAAACACAAATAAAGAGCTGACGGCAGAAAAAACCGTCGGCTCTTTTTTAACGCCCTTTCTCATAACAAAAACCCCTTTGCGTGGGGGTGCGCGCAAAGGGGCGGTATCAAAACGCAATTCTCGGCGTTAAGCGTTGTCGGTGATTACCGTGACGTCTACGACGGTATCCACCGTAACGTCCACCACGGTATTTTCCGCAGTATTCGCCACAGTATCCACCGCAGCATCCACCACGGTATCCACGTTACAGGCCGTTTTGCCGTTGCGAGGAAACAGACGGGTGAGGAAACGGTGTACGGCGTTTTTGACCGACGTCAGTTTCTTGATCACCGCGAGAGCGAGTTTGGCGTACAACGCATAGAGCAGTACGTCGATTCTGAGTGCGCGCAATACCTTACGAAGTTTCTCTTTCATCATTTCATATTCTCCTGTTTCTGATTTTTTAGTGCAGCCCCAACGCTCGGTTGATTGTCACCGTTTGTTGCGGCGTTGCCGTTTTTTGGAACGCAGAAGGTGTATTGCGGCAAAGGGTAGAAAAAGGTCCGCCCCGTCCGTTGCGCATGGTAGTATACCATAACTTTTTCCGTTGTCAAGAGGGGACTGCCATGTTTTTTCGTGTTTTTATAAATTTTTTTGCCATAGGCAAAACGAAACCGCGGTTAAGCGTCGCGAGGGCTTGACAACGCCTAAAAAAAGTAGTAGAATAGAAACAAGAACATTTATTCGGTTTTTACGGAGTAAACCATGATTATTTTGGGGATAGACCCCGGTCTTGCGACTTTGGGGTACGGCGTCATTGAAAAGGACAGCCGCGGCGTAGTGCGCGCGGTCGATTACGGCGTGGTGCTCACCCCGAAAAACGAGCCGTTGCCTGCCCGATTGAAGAGATTGGAAGAAGGGCTCTCTGCCGTGATAAAGAAATTTCAGCCCGACGAAATTGCGATGGAAGAGTTGTTCTTTTCCAAAAACATTACGACGGGTATTGCGGTGGCACATGCGCGCGGCGTGGCACTCTTGACCTGCGTGAAATTTTGCGAAAAGCTGTACGAATACACGCCCATGCAAATCAAACAGGGCTTGACGGGATACGGCAAAGCGGACAAACAGCAAATCCAGTCGGTCGTGACGTCGCTGTTGCACCTAAAAGAAGTACCGAAACCCGACGACGCGGCGGACGCGCTTGCCATTGCGCTCTGCCATGCGCAGACGGCGAGGTTTGGACAGTTGTTTGCCGTGGGGAACATGACGCGCACGAAAGGGAACAACACGGCGCTGCCTACGAACGCTTATCAGGAATTGATGGCGGCGGGAGCGCGGGCGAGCAAGCGGCAAAAATCGAGCGGCGGTTTTTCGTCCGCGAGCAACGCGGCGGCTTTGCAAAACGCAACGGGTTTGACGGGCGTTACGGGGGTTGGACGTGCCTCTGTCACGGTTGTTCCGAAACCGAAAACAACGAAAACGGCGATTGAGAAAGTTAAAAAAGAAGACGAATAAAGGACGAAAAAGATGATAGCGTATTTGCGTGGAAAAGTATTGGAAACGACGGCGGAAACGGCGATTTTGGAAGTAAATGGTGTCGGTTACGAATTGTATTGCACCCGTGGCGCGTTCCGTCGGTTGACGGTTGGCGCGACGGCGGATTTGTACACTTATTTACAGGTAAAAGAAGACGGCATCACGCTGTTTGGCTTTGGCGAGCCTAAGGAAAAGGAATTGTTTTTGAAACTGATTTCCGTATCGGGGGTAGGTCCGAAAATGGGGATTGCGATTTTAGCAACCCTTTCCGCAGACGATTTTGCGTTGGCGATTGCGACGGCGGACGTAAAACGCCTTGCGACGGTCAAGGGATTGGGCAAAAAAACGGCGGAAAAAATCGTTTTGGAATTGCACGGAAAGATTTCCGCGGCGGAAGTATTGGGGGCGAGCGGCGACGATTTGACGCCCAGCCCGACGGTGGCAAGCCCTGCAAAATTATCGGCGCAAGACGAAGAGGCGATTTCGGCGCTGATGGGGCTTGGTTTCACGAGAAACGAGAGCGTGCAGGCAATCAAGAAAGCGCACGATTTGGGCGCAACGACGGTGGAAGAAATTATTATGAAAGCTCTGCAAGGGGTTTAAGCGTAGGTTATTATGTTTGAAAACGAAGAATACGGCGAAGAAAATTTGCTGGTTAGCACGAAAACGGAATACGATGCGGAAGAAAACGTTCTGCGCCCGAAAGAAATGTCCGATTATGTCGGGCAGCAAAAGGTGAAAGACAATCTCAGCGTGTATATCGCGGCGGCAAAGGCGCGCGGCGAAGCGCTCGACCACGTCCTTTTGTACGGGCCCCCGGGGCTGGGGAAGACCACCCTTTCGCATATTATCGCCAACGAATTGGGCGTTTCGATAAAGCTGACTAGCGGTCCTGCGATTGAACGGTCGGGGGATTTGGCGGCGATTTTGACCAACTTGAACGAGGGGGACGTTTTGTTTATTGACGAAATTCACCGTTTGAACCGTTCGGTGGAAGAAATTTTGTACTCCGCGATGGAAGATTATGCGCTCGATATTATCGTCGGCAAAGGTCCGTCCGCGCGCAATATCCGTTTCCCTTTGAAAAAGTTTACTTTGGTGGGCGCAACTACGCGCGTGGGCATGCTTGCCGCGCCTTTGCGCGACCGTTTCGGGATTATTAACCGTTTGGAAATGTATACCGCGGACGAATTGAAACAAATCGTTACCCGTTCGGCAAAGGCGCTCGATATCGCCATTGCGGACGACGCGGCGGTGGAAATTGCTCGCCGTAGCCGCGGTACGCCCCGTATTGCCAACCGCCTTTTGAAACGCGTGCGCGATTTCTCGATTGTGAAAGGAAACGCGGAAATTACCCGTGAGGACGCTCGGTTTGCCCTGCAAAGACAGGAAATTGACGAGCTTGGTTTGGACGAAACGGACAGAAATTTACTGCGTGCGTTGATTGAAAAATTCGGCGGCGGCCCGACGGGTTTGGAAACGTTGGCGGCGACGATCAACGAGGATGCGAATACCATTGAGGACGTGTACGAGCCGTACCTTTTGCAGCTTGGGTTTATCGCGCGTACGCCGCGTGGGAGAATTTGCTTAAAGGACGGTTACGCGCATATGGGCATGCAACCCACGGCGAAAGCTAAACGGCAAATTTCTTTGTTTGAGGACGACGAATAAGGCGGTACGCAAAGTAAGTTATGGAAAAAGTGCAATATAGAAAAAGCGATTTTTATTACGATTTACCCGAAGAGCGTATCGCGCAGACGCCTGCCGAGCCACGGGATTCGTCCAGACTTTTGGTGTACGACCGCGAAAAGAAAACGATTACAGATAAGGTGTTCCGCGACGTAATCGATTATCTTCATGACGGGGACGTGTTGGTGGTGAATAACACGAAAGTGTTGCCTGCCCGCATGTACGCGCTGACGGCGCACGGCGGCGTGGTAGAGATTTTGCTGTTAAAGCGGTATGATTTGAACACTTGGGAAGTGTTGATGCGCCCTGGCAAAAAGGGCAAAATCGGCGCAAAAATGACGATCGGGGACGAATTGTCTTTCGTGGTAAAGGATATCACCGAATCGGGCGAACGTATCGTGGAATTTTCCTACGAGGGGGCGTTTGAGGATATTCTTTCGCGCGTGGGGACGATGCCTCTGCCCCCGTATATCAAAGAAAAATTAGAAAATCAGGCAAGATACAACACGGTGTACAGCAAAGTGGACGGGAGCGCGGCTGCGCCCACGGCAGGTTTGCATTTTACGCCCGAGCTTTTGGACAAAATCAAAGCAAAGGGTGTGCAGGTTGCAGAGGTTTTGTTGCACGTGGGGTTAGGCACGTTCCGCCCTGTCAGCGAAGAGATTATCACCGACCACAAAATGCACTCGGAATTTTACCAAATCGGGGAAAAGAGTGCGGAAATCATCAATGCGGCAAAGCGTGAAGGGCGTAGAGTGATTGCCGTGGGGACGACTTCGGTGCGGACGCTTGAAAGCGTTGCGGACGACGAGGGATTTGTGCGCGCGTGCAGCGGCAACACGGAAATTTTCTTATATCCGCCCTATCAAATGAAATGCGTGGACGCTTTGATTACGAATTTTCACTTGCCCGAAAGCACGTTGATTATGTTGGTGGCGTGCTTGACGGGTCGGGAAGAAATCCTAAACGTATACAAGTATGCGGTGGAGAATAAGTACAGATTTTTCTCCTTCGGGGACGCCACGTTCATCGTATAGGCGGCGCATCTCGGCGTTGCGGCTCGGTTACGTACTATCGGTACGCGCCCTCGCCGCGCCTTGACCTGCTTGCCTCTGTGAAGAACGAACCCATAGGCAAATATTCGTTCGCGTCGCCTTGTCTTTCTCGGTTCTAAAATCAAACCATACTTATAATTCCATAAGGGGAAAAATATGAATAATTACGTAAAATACAACCAGTCCGAACAGGATTATTTGGAAACCTTGCTCACGCTAGGCAAAGCGCAGCCCATCGTGCACCGTATCGACGTGGCAAAACGTATGAACGTGTCGCAGGCGGCGGTCAATAAAGCCATCAAACTCCTGTGCGAAAAGGAATACGTATACGAGGACGGCAAACATTTGTATCTGACCGAAAGCGGAAAAGCGTACGCAGAATCGGTGTTTGAACGCCATTGTATCATCCGCGAATATCTGTTAAAAAACGGGATTTCGGCGGAAAACGCGGAAGAGGACGCCTGCCGTATGGAACACCTTATATCCGAAGAAACCTTTTTGATGATGAAAAAATTTGTAAATAATCCATAACAACCGACAACCTATATTAAATATAATAAGGAAGAAAGGCAACGTCGCCTTTCTTTTTTCTTGGCAAAAAAAAATTGTAAAATTGTGTAAAAAATTTTCTTAACCATGGTTTATTTTACTTGACAGGCGAATACAATAATGATATAATACAGTCAAATAACGGTATGGCGAACCGCTTTTTCTTTTGTGCTAAAACTTAACCACGGTTAAGAAATATAAAAACAAGGAAAAAGTAAGGAAAAGCAGGAGTAAGGAGAGCGTATGAAACTTTTATCGCAGTTAAAGATAGGTGAACAAGGTACGGTCGTGGCGGTAAATGGCGAAGGGGCGATCAGACGTCGCCTGTTCGACATGGGCATTACGCCGGGGGCGGAGATATATCTTCGCAAAAAGGCGCCTTTGGGCGATCCGATTGAAATCTCGATACGCGGCTATGAGCTGACCTTGCGAAAAACGGAAGCGGCGCACGTAGAAATCCGCTAATCAAATCAAGAAAATAAAAAACCAAAAAGGAGAAAATATGTTAACGTTTGCTTTGGCAGGAAATCCGAACTCGGGCAAGACGACGCTGTTTAACGCCTTGACGGGCAGTACGGCGCACGTAGGCAACTGGCCCGGCGTTACGGTAGACAAGAGAACGGGGACGTACAAAAAAGGCAGTCAGCCCGTAGACATAGTCGATTTACCGGGGATTTATTCCCTTTCCCCATACACCCCCGAAGAGGTGATCGCAAGAAACTTTCTTTTGGAAGAAAGCCCCGATTGTATCATCAATATCGTGGACGCGACGAACTTGGAAAGAAATCTGTATCTGACCACGCAACTCATGGAACTGGACGTTCCCATGGTGGTTGCACTGAACATGACGGACGTTTTGGATAAGCGCGGGGATAAGATCGACGTGCGTTTGCTCGAAAAGCGTATCGGCTTGCCCGTGGTGGAAATTTCAGCGCTCAAAGGCGCAAATGCGGAACTTTTGATGACGCGCGCTATCGACGCGTCCAAAGAAAAAAGACAGGGTAGCAGCGTGTTGCGCGGCTCGGTGTTGGGCTCGGCAATCGCAAATGCGGAAATCGCGTTAAAGCTCAAAGAAGTACCTGCGCCCTTGTTCCATGCGGTAAAGTTGGTGGAAAAGGACGGCATTGAAATGCAAAACCATCCCCACGAAGCGCGTGCAGTAGAGGCGTTTATCAGCGAAAACTGCCAAAAGGACGGTTTTTGTGGGGACGCGGAGGCGGAAATTGCCGACGCAAGATATAAATACATAACGGCGCATTTCTCGTCCACGCTCACCCGCGCAAGAAAACCGAGCTATGACGAACTGTCCAAATCGGACAAAGCGGATAAAGTGTTGACGCACAAAATTTGGGGTTTGCCCATTTTCCTTGTGATTTTGTTTGGCATTTTCCATTTGACGTTCTCG
Organism: Candidatus Scatosoma sp.; assembly: GCA_045594165.1. GTDB lineage: Bacteria > Bacillota > Clostridia > Christensenellales > Borkfalkiaceae > Scatosoma. The sequence goes on along the minus strand of JAZNXZ010000188.1, from coordinate 769 downwards.
GAAAATTTGTTGTACCTCGGCTCTATCGTAAAACCGTTCGGCGAATGGTGCGGCGAGATTAGCGAAACGGCGTGGGGGAGCGTGTTCTTTGCGGACGGGCTTAATTCTCCGGGCGTTATCTTATTTAACGCACTAGACTTATTGACCAGTCAAATCGGTGAGTGGCTGTCGTCGGGTTTTGAGGCGCTCGGCACAAAAGAGGCGATTGTCGGTTTGATTGTAGACGGCGTTTGGGGGGGTATTGCATCGGTGTTTTCTTTCCTGCCGCAGATTTTGGTACTCTTCCTGTTCTTCTCGATTTTGGAAGACACGGGGTACATGGCGCGCGTAGCCTTTATGTTGGACAGAATTTTCCGTCGCTTTGGCGTATCGGGCAGAGCGTTTATGCCGATGATTATGGGCTTTGGCTGTTCCGTGCCTGCAATGATCAATACCCGTACGATGGCGGACGAAAAGGAACGCGAGGCTACGATTCGGGTCATTCCGTTCTTTACCTGTGGCGCAAAGACTCCCATTTTATTGGCAATAGCAGGCGGATTCGTCACCTATTTCAAAATTGGGAATGCGGACGTGATTACCTATCTTATGTACGTAATCGGTATTGCGGTGGCAATGATTTCCTTGCTCGTGATGCGTCATACGACAAAACGCGGAGAGGCGTCCCCGTTCATTATGGAATTGCCTACCTATCATATGCCTGGGTTCAAAAACTTGATGTTGCACCTTTGGGATAAGGCAAAACACTTTATTCAAAAAGCGTTCACGATCA
>JAZNXZ010000187.1:0-3798 GCA_045594165.1 Candidatus Scatosoma sp. | reverse complement strand
GACGGCTCGACGTGGCGCGACCACGGGCAACGGTACGGGCTTTGCTGTCCCAACAACCTCGATTACCGCGAATTTGTCAAGGTGCAAATCGACGAGCTGGCACGTGAGTTCAAAAATCTCGACGGGCTGTTCTTTGACATGCCCTATTGGGAAGTGGCTTGCCATTGCGACGCTTGCCGTAAAAATTTCAAAGCGGAAACGGGTATGGATTTGCCCGAAAAGGAAGATTGGAACGACCCCGTATGGCTGCGTTACGTAAAAGCCCGCCAAGATTGGATGGTCGATTTCGTCCGTTTTGTTCGGGCGTATACCAACGAAAAAATGCCCGAGGTGACGGTGGAATTTAACTACGCCGCCGTTATCGGTTGCAATTGGCTGGGCGGTTCGACGGAAGGCATCAACGCCGAGTGCGAGTTCACGGGCGGCGATTTGTACGGCGATTTATATTCCCACTCTTTCGCGGCAAAATATTACTACGGCGTGACGAACAATCAGCCGTTTGAGTACATGACTTGCCGTTGCGACAAAACGTTGCGAGAACACACGATTACCAAACCGCAGAAGACGTTGGAACGGGAAATTTTGCTCACCGCCGCGCACCACGGCGCGTCGTTGATTATCGACGCGGTAGACCCCGTAGGCACGTTGGATAAGCGCGTTTACGAACGCGTCGGCAATGCGTTTGCCCGCCAAATCCCCTTTGAACCATATATGTCCAAGGGCAATTTGTATGCGGAAGTCGCCGTGTACTTTGACAGCAGAACCATGTACGACAAAAAAGGCGGCGATAAGTACAACAAGACCTGCGCCGTCGGCGCGGTGAGAAAGCTTGTCGAGGCACACGTACCCACGGCGGTCATCTCCAACGGCAGCATGCGTGATTTGGATAAATACCAAATGATTATTGCGCCTTGCTTGCAAGATTTCGACAACGACGAACCGTTAAAATTGATTGACTACGTTAAAAACGGCGGTACGCTGTATCTTTCGGGAAACTCGGACGCGCGCTTGATGCAGGAATTTTTTGGCGGTAAAGTCGTAGGCGAAACGTATGGAAACGAGCCTTATACGGGCGTACAGCTTGGCGCAAGGGTGTACATGTCCCCTACGGAAAGCGCTGGCGACCTGTTTGGCGAATTCAACGCGGCATATCCCATGCCCTTGACCTATTATTTGCCCCTTTTGGAAGGCGCACAAGGCGACGTAAAAGCGACAGTGGCTCTGCCTTATGCTCCGCCTGATAACAACTATTCGTTTGCGTCGATACACTCCTGCCCCCCTTGGCAGAACACCGAATATCCCGCGTTTATCGAACGCGCGTACGGCAAAGGCAAGGTGATTTGGTGCGCGGCGGAAATCGAATACGACGAACGCGAGGCGTTCAAAGCTCTGTTCAAGAAAATCGTAAACGACAATATCGTGAAGAAATACGATTGCAAGGCAGGTACGGCGATTGAGTTCATCATCTTTGAAGATACCGACCTTTCCCTCGTGTCCCTCTGCGATTTGCAATACGACGAAACGAAGACGAGCGGCAATATCGCTTTCTCGTTTAAGACGGCGAGAAAACCCAAGTTCATCAAGAATATCGGCAACGGTAAAAAGCTGCGGTTCCGTTTTAAGGACGGCGTATGTTCGACAACCTTGGCGGTGGACGATTTTGCAATGTTTGAAATTCAATATTGATTGTCGGTGATAACAAATAACAAAACCGCGGTTAGCGTGTATTCGCTAACCGCGGTTTTTCCTTTTCGTCTTATTGCACTATTTGCACTTTTATCTTTCCGCTAACTCTGTGTTTTACCAACACCTTGCCGTTTTCATAGCGGTACTCTACCCAAAGCGTGCCTTTGGGCAATCTAAGCTTTGTACGGATAAACCCGATACCGTCGATATATTTTGGCGAAAGGATGACGTTTTCAAACCCCACGTCCGCCCGCATCCCCAAAAAGCCGTAAAACAGTTGCTTTACGCATGCGCCGAACATGGGATGATTGTGCGAACTGCCCCCCTGCCAATCCTCCCAAAGCGTCGTCGCGCCTTGCTTGCGCATATGTCCAAAGGACGGATATTCGTCGCGGGAAAGGAGCTTGTATAAGAGCTGCACTTCGCCGATTTTCGCCAAATATTCCGTTAAAATGTCCGTACCGAAAATACCCGTGTCAAATGCGCCGAGCGTGTTATATTTTTGCAAAAGATTTTCCTTTGTCCGCTTATCGCCAAGCCCGATTAAAAGCGCAAATGCGTTTGCTCCCTGCACGCCGCCGCAAAAATCCCCCGTAGCATGGTCGAAATACGCATTTTTTATCGCTGTTTTCGCCTTTTCAATCTCTGCCGAATAATCCGCATTTTCACCAAGCAATCTGCTGATTTCTTGCATCAGCTCCATACAACGAACGTAGTAAAAGGTATTGACAAACGGTTCGGGCAACGCTACTTTTTCCACCGTACACCAATCGCCCAAGCACCAACCGCCGTCGCGCTCTTTCACTACCAAACCGTTTTCGCAAAAGCCGTGCATACACCGCAACCACGCCGCCATGTTTTGGTAGTATTTCCTCAAAATCTTTTTATCGCCGTATACCTTATAATATGCATAGGGTACAAGGACCATTGCACCGCCCCAACCGCCAGGGCCGCCGCCCCCGCCAAATAAAGGCGCTGTGTGTTGTACGTGCCCGCTGTTGACGTCCTGACAATCCGCCACGTCCCGTATCCATTTTTCATAAAACGTGCGGCTTTCCAACGTGAGCATGGTCGATTCCGCACCCAGTTGCCCGTCGCCCGTATAACCAAGGCGTTCTCTATGCGGACAATCGGAAGGCACGCCGCCGTGCATATTGCCCCGTTGCGCACGGATAAACGCGTCAAACAGCCAGTTGATATTCTCGTTGCTGCAGGTAAATTCCGCTATTTGTTTGGCTTTCGTGCAAACGAACCAAGCCTCAACGTTTTCCACCTCGCCAACGATTTCAAAATAACGGAAACCGCTCCACGAAAACCACGGATGCACGGTTTTCCCTTGGGCGTTTTTGTAGGTGTGTTCAGAAATTTGATACGCGCCGCCCGACGAGGCGAAATCCAATACTCCGTCCTTGACATTTTCCGCATGACGTATCGTAACTACGGGCGATTTTGCCGTAAAACAAACGAATCCCGAGATGTTCTCCCCAAGGTCGTAGATAGCGCCGTCGTCAGTCTTTCGTATCATTTTCGGTTGTATTATCTTGTAAACGCCGTCGTTTTTGCAACGCTGTTTTAACAGCTTTGCTTTGGGCGCGGTTACCACATGCACGGGCAAACCGTTTCCCATGCCCTCTTCGCCGTGCAGAACTGCAAAATCAAAACCCTTATAATCGTGAATTTCACCGTAAAAAAGGTTGTTTTCCTCGATAAAACTCGGCATGGAAATCTCCGTTCCGTCCGAATAAATTTCGCGCGTTTTTCCGTCCTCTATCAAGCGCAAATCGTAGCGGAGCAACAGCTCTTCGCCAAACCACGTATTCCCCTCGCAACACCGTCTTTGCTGACGGTAAAAACCGTTGCCAAGGAGTACCGCCAACGTGTTTTCGCCCTCGCGCAAATAGCGCGCAACGTCGTACGTATTATAATAAATCGTATGCGAAGTTTTATCGGGCAACGGATAGGCAAAGCCCGTAAAATCGCGCTCGGAATAATCGGAAACGGCGGGCTTGAAAAACTCGTTCCCTACCCGTTTTCCGTTGATAAAGAGCTCGTAATACCCCAACCCGCAAATATCGATTACCGCTTTTTGCGCCTTGTTCGCCGTGAAGTCGG
>JAZNXZ010000186.1:0-2708 GCA_045594165.1 Candidatus Scatosoma sp. | reverse complement strand
GAAAAATTGACGGAACTCGTCAAAGATTTGCTTAGTAACGGCGGTGAAAACGAAGTAGCTGCGCAGCAGGAAAAGACCAAAGCGATTATGGCAAAATTGCCGTATGCGACCTTAGACCTCAGCCGTTTCAAACCCGAAAATCTTAACGACCTTTTCAACGCGAAAGAGTGGGAAGAAATGAGCGAGGCATGCCTTGGTTGCGGTACGTGTACCTTTGTTTGCCCTACTTGTCAATGTTTTGACATCCGCGATTTTAAGACGAACGAGGGTGTGCTCCGTTATCGTTGCTGGGATTCGTGTATGTATTCCGACTTTACGCTGATGGCGCACGGCAACAGCCGTACGACGCAGATGCAGCGTTTCCGTCAGAGATTTATGCACAAGCTCGTGTACTATCCTTCGCAAAACGACGGTATGTATTCGTGCGTGGGTTGCGGCAGATGCGTCAACAAATGCCCGCAAAAGCTCAATATCGTAAAAGTAATCAAAACGTTAGGGGGTAAAGACAATGATTAATGAAACTCTTATTCCCAAAGTGGGCGTAGTAACGGATATCCGCAAGGATACGCCTGACGTTAAGACGTTCCGCGTCGTAGGCACGGACGGCAAAAAACTGTTTCAACACATGCCCGGTCAATGCGCAATGGTTTCCATCCCCGGCGTTGGCGAGTGTATGTTCTCGATTACGTCCTCGCCCACGAACGAAGAATATATGGAATTTTCCATTAAAAAGTGCGGTTGCGTAACGGAAGTTATCCACGCCTTAGAGGTAGGTGCACAAATCACCGTTCGCGGTCCGTACGGCAAGAACTTCCCCGTAGAAGAAGATTTTAAGGGCAAAGATTTGCTCTTTATCGCAGGCGGTATCGGTCTTGCGCCTTTGCGTAGCGTTATTAACTACGTGCGCCATTACCGTAGCAATTACGGGAAAGTCGTTATCGTATACGGTGCAAGAAGTAAGGACGACCTTGTGGATATCGACGAAATCAAAAACGAGTGGGTAAACGAACCGAACACGGAGGTATATCTTACCATCGACCGTCCGCAGGAAGGTTGGGACGGACACGTGGGTTTCGTACCTGCGTACGTAAAAGAATTGGGCTTAAACCCCAACATGACGGCGGTACTTTGCGGACCTCCCATCATGATTAAGTTCACGCTTGCGGGGCTTTTGGAACTCGGCTTTGAAAAATCGCGCGTATACACGACGTTGGAACTTCGTATGAAATGCGGCGTTGGTAAATGCGGCAGATGTAACGTAGGCGACAAATTTGTATGTAAAGACGGTCCTGTATTCCGCATGACGGAATTGGACGAATTGCCCGACGAATATTAAGGAGAACAATAGAAAGCTATGGAAAAAATGGTAAACGTATATCTTTTCGGCAAACGTTATCAAGTGCCGGAAAGTCTGACGATTATGAAAGCGATGGAATATGCAGGGTATCAGCTCGTTCGCGGTTGCGGTTGCAGAAACGGTTTCTGCGGTGCGTGCGCAACGATTTACCGTATCCACGGTCAGCAAGAACTGAAAAGCTGCCTTGCTTGCCAACAGCAGGTTGAAGAGGGTATGTACGTAGCGACGTTGCCTTTCTTCCCCTTGGTAAAACAGGTTTACGATATCAACGAAATTAAACCCACGCAGCAAATTATGATGCAGCTGTATCCCGAAATCTATTCGTGTATCGGCTGTAATGCTTGTACGAAGAGCTGCACGCAGGAACTTAACGTTATGCAGTATATCGCATACGCACAGCGCGGCGAATACGAAAAAGCGGCGGAAGAAAGCTTTGACTGCGTAATGTGCGGCGTATGTTCTTCTCGTTGTCCCGCAGGCATTTCGCATCCGCAGGTTGCATTGCTTGCCAGACGTTTGACGGGTAAATATCTCGCACCCAAGACCGAACACCTTATCAACCGCGTTGCAGAAATCGACGCAGGGGATTGCAAAGCGGCATTGGAAGCGATTATGAATACCCCGCTCGAAGAACAGAAAAATCTGTATAACCACAGAGAAATTGAGAAATAAGGAGAGGCGCTATGTATCATTACACGCAAGAACAACTTGAATCTATGAAAAAAGTAGAGGCAACGCGCGCTTCTCGTATTGAAAAGCTTCACGCGCGTATGTCTGCGGAAGAAAAAGACGCCGTTTTGGCGCAGTTTCACCCCGACTATATCACGTCGGCGTACGAAGAACTGAAAGTCGGTAAAAACAAGGGCGGCAAAGTATTGCACGAACTTGCGGCACTTTTGCAGGGGCACTCCCGTATCAAGGATATGAAAATCGACCTTTCCAAAATCGATTACGACGTAGACGTTTTGGTTATCGGCGGTGGCGGCGCAGGCTCGTCCGCGGCTATCGAAGCGCACGAACGCGGCGCAAAAGTTATGATTGCCACCAAACTCCGTTTGGGCGACGCGAACACAGCAATGGCAGAAGGCGGTATTCAGGCGGCTGACAAGCCCAACGACAGCCCTGCTACGCACTATCTCGACGCGCTTGGCGGTGGGCATTTCATGAACAAGCCCGAGCTTTTGTATAAGCTTGTAAACGAAGCGCCCGAGGCGATTTTGTGGCTCAACAACCTTGGCGTTATGTTCGATAAAGAACCTGACGGCACGATGGTTACCACGCACGGTGGCGGTACGTCCAGAAAGCGTATGCACGCTTGCCGCGACTATTCCGGTTCGGAAATTATGAGAAC
>JAZNXZ010000185.1:0-5252 GCA_045594165.1 Candidatus Scatosoma sp. | reverse complement strand
GGATATTTTGCGCCGCAGTAAAAAGCCCGTGATTTTGGTCGTGAACAAAATCGACCATTATTCCCCCGACCAGATATACGAATTTTATTCGTTGGGCTTGGGCGAGCCGTTTGCAATTTCTGCGGAACACTCGCAGGGGATTGGCGACGTTTTGGACGAGGCGATTGCGCACTTCCCCGACGTCACGATAGAGCCTGTTCCGTCCTTGAAAATTGCGGTTGTGGGCAAACCCAACGCAGGGAAATCGAGTTTGGTTAACAAAATTTTGGGCAGCGAACGCAGTATCGTCACCCCGATGGCAGGCACGACGAGAGATGCAATCGACACGTTGTTCTATCGCGGCGACAAAGCGTATACGATTATCGACACGGCAGGTATCCGCAAGAAAAAGAACGTGGAAGACGACGTGGAATATTACAGCAATATGCGTGCTTTTGACGCGGTGCGCCGTAGCGACGTTTGTCTTTTGGTGGTGGACAGCGCGGAGGGTTTGACCGAGCAGGACGTTAAAATTATCGGCTACGTACACGAACAGGGCAAGCCGTCCGTAATCGTCATGAACAAGTGGGATTTGGTAGAAAAAGACACCCACACCGTCAATAAATTTGAAGAAAAGCTGAAAGAAGATTTGAAATTTATGGATTATTACAAATCCATTTATATCTCGGCGAAAACGGGGCAACGCGTGGAAAAAATGCTTGCCGCCGTCGACGAAGTGTATAAGAATGCATCGTTTAGAGTGCCTACGGGCGAACTCAACGATTTGATCGGGGACGCGGTGCGCTTGCAAGAACCGCCCTCTTATCAGGGCAGACGTATGCGCGTGTTCTTCTCGTCGCAGGTGGGGGTATGTCCGCCGCTGTTCGTTCTGCACGTCAACTCGGAAGACCTGCTCCATTTCTCCTATCAGCGGTATCTGGAAAACACGATTCGCCGTGCGTACGATTTCACGGGCACGCCGATAAAGATTGTGGTCCGCGAAAAGAAAGAAGAAGAGTAAAACGAGGTATATACTTCGCATTTCAGCGTTGCTGTTCGGTTACGTACTATCGGTACGCTCCTATCACAGCGCCTTGAACTGCTCGCATCTACGCCGTTTCAAAACAAACATAAAGGTTATTATGAAAACATTTGATTTTTCTCACAACTGGTGGCAATTTATCATTATGGCAGTCGTATGCTATTTTATCGGCTGTTTCAATTTCGCACGCATGATTTCCGCTTTCAAAAAGCGGGATATATCCACGGTCGGTAGCGGTAACCCCGGCACCATGAATATGACGCGGGAGTTTGGCTTAAAAATCGGGATCATCACCTTCCTTTGCGATGCCTGCAAGGGGGGCGTGCCTGCAATCATTAGCTATTTTATCTATCGCGATTATTATTTTGCCGACGCCTTTATCCGCGTGTCCGACGTGACCAGATATTTTTGCGGCGTATTCGTAATTATCGGACATATCTTTCCCGTAACCATGAAATTCAAGGGCGGAAAAGGGATTGCGTCTACGCTCGGCTTGTTCTGGTTCTGTCTGCCTTGCGATTGGGGTTGGTGGGCGCTGATCGGTTTCGCCTTTTTGGTCTTTATCGTATTCTTTATTTTCTGGACGGAATGGGGTTCGCTCGGCTCGCTTTTGGGTGTGACGGGGTTCAGTATTATCCAAATGATTATCTTTTTGCGCCGATACGAATTGTTCCCGATAAGCGGATATATTGTTTGGCTGTACATGCTGATTTTGGCGCTCAACGTCCTTACGTGGTGCGCGCATCATGCAAATTTGGCAAGGTTGTTTTCGGGGGAAGAACGGCACACGTCCATCCGTAAACTTGCCAAGAAAAAGAAATAATATTCGAAATCAATAGGAAAGAGGTTTTTTTCTATGAACGTAATTATCGTAGGTTGTGGCAGAGTCGGCATGACGCTTGCCGAAAAATTGAACGACGACGGCAACGCGGTTACCGTAGTCGATATGGTATCTGCAAAGGTGAACGAAATCACGCAAAAAATTGACGTTATGGGCGTAGTCGGCAACGGCGCAACGCATACGACGTTGATTGAGGCAGGGATTAAGGACGCCGACCTGTTTATTGCGGTTACCAACTCGGACGAGCTGAATTTGCTTTGCTGCATGATTGCGAAAAAGGAGGGGGATTGCCAAACGGTTGCCCGCCTTAAAAATCCGCAGTACAGTAACGAGGCGGAATATCTCCGTCGGGAATTGGGTTTGGCAATGGTTATCAATCCCGAATACGCGGCGGCGCAAGAGATTGCGCGCATATTGCATTTCCCGTCCGCGATAAAGATAGAACCGTTTGCAAGGGGCGACGTAGAGCTTATCAAATTCCGCTTGCCTAAGGACAACGCGTTGATTGGTATGTCGGTAAAAGACGTCATTATGAAATACCGCGCTAACGTACTCGTTTGCACGATTGAGCGCGGGGAAGAGGCGTACATTGCCAACGGCGATTTCGTCTTTGAAGAAAAGGACGTCGTTTCCATTGTAGCAACGGTGAAAAACGCCAACGATTTCTTTGTAAAAATCCGCTATAAAGGGCACTCCGTTAAAAACGTGCTGGTTGCGGGCGGCGGCGTCATTACTCACTATCTTTGCAATATTTTGCAAAAGTCGGGCATCAGCCTTAAAATCGTGGAAAAGGACGAAAAATTGTGCGAACAGTTGGCGGCGGATTTCCCGCAATATACCGTTATCCACGGCAAGCCCTCGGATAGAGAACTCCTTTTGGAAGAGGGCGTTACGCAGGCGGGCGCGTTTGTAGCGTTGTCGAATTTGGATGAGGAAAACGTGTTGCTTTCGTTGTTCGCAAGAGAAGTCAACGACGGCAAGATTATCACAAAAATCAACCGTACCGATTACGACAGCATTATTAAAAAGTTGGATTTGGATACGGTTGTTACGCCGAAAAACGTTACGGCAGACAGCATTTTGCGGCACGTCCGCGCTACCAAAAACGCGCAGGGCAGCAATATCGAAACGCTGTACAACATTATTGAGGGAAAAATAGAGGCGACGGAATTTATCGTTAAGGACAACGCGCCCCTTATCAATATCCCGCTGTGGCAACTGAAATTCAAAGAAAACGTGCTGGTGGCATCTATCTTCCGTGATGGGAACGCAATTATTCCTCACGGTAACGACGTGATTTTGCCCGGGGACGCCGTAGTCGTCGTAACGAAAACGGTCGGCTTGTCCGATATTGCCGACGTGTTGAGGTGAGCGTATGAACTTTTCTGCGATTCGGCGTATCTTGGGTTGGATACTCCTGTTTGAGGCGATATTCCTGTTGGTTCCTTTGCTGACGGCGGCAATATATTGGGAAGAAGAATTTTTTGTTTTCCTGTTCTGTATTGCGCTTTGCGGGGCTATGGGCGGGCTTTGCCTTTCGAAAAAATTAAAGAACAATGAAATTTACGCCAAAGAGGGGATTGTCATTACCGCACTTTGTTGGATTGTGCTTTCGCTGTTTGGCGCGCTGCCGCTCTACCTTTCCGGGGCAGACGTATATACTTCGTATATCGATTCTCTGTTCGAAATCGTTTCGGGCTTTACCACGACGGGCGCAACCATTGTGCCTACGGGCGCGCAGGTGGCGGCTTTGCCCCGTTCTATCTTGATGTGGCGCAGTTTTTCCCATTGGGTAGGCGGTATGGGCGTTTTGGTGTTTATGATAGCCTTTTTGCCCCTGAACGGCGCGCGCAATATGCATATTATGAAGGCGGAAAGCCCTGGACCTACGGTCAGCAAACTCGTACCCAAAGTACGTACTACGGCAAAAATTTTGTACGTGATTTACGCAGGCATGACGGCGATACAGGTCATTTTACTTCTTTGTGGGGGGATGTCCTTTTTTGAGGCGCTAAACGCGGCGTTTGCCACGGCTGGTACAGGCGGTTTTTCGGTAAAAGCGGACGGCTTTGCGGGCTATTCGTCCTACGTACAGATTGTTGTTACCGTGTTTATGTTGCTCTTTTCTATCAATTTTAACTCGTATTATATGTTGGGTAAACGCAGATGGAAAGAGGTATTGACGGCAGAGGTTAAGGCGTTTTTGCTAATCGTTTTTGCGGCTATCACGGCGGTTACCCTCAACGTGTATTTTACAAATACCATTTCGTCGTTTGGCGGCGCGTTAAAGCACTCGGCGTTCTCTGTGACGTCCATTATCTCTACGACGGGGTTTGCAACGGAGGACTTTGCGCTGTGGCCTATGTTTTCGCAGATTGTATTACTGCTGATTATGTTTATCGGTGCGTGCGCGGGCAGTACGGGCGGCGGTATTAAAGTTTCGCGCGTGGTTGTTTTGGGCAAGAGTGCGTCTAACGAAATCGGCAAAATGCTGCACCCCAAGCGTGTAAAGCACGTTACGATGGACGGTCGCGTGGTAGAATCGGACGTCGTGCGTTCGATTTGCGCGTTTATGGTGGCGTACGTGCTTGTGTTTATCGTATCATTTTTGATTATTTCGCTCGATTTGAACAATCTCAATTATGCAGGCGTGGAAAATGCGAAGTTTTTAACAGGATTTTCGTCTGTGGCGGCGACGTTGAACAATATCGGGCCGGGGATGGGCGCGGTTGGCCCTGTGGGCTCGTTTGCAGACTTTTCTTGGTGGTCGAAATTGGTATTTATTTTTGATATGTTGGCAGGTCGATTAGAAATATTTCCCATGCTACTTTTCTTCGCTCCGTCCACTTGGCGCAAATAATGAAAAGGCGTTCATCACGACACGGTATAGGGGATACATAGAAAAAATAGGGCGGAGCAAAATCTGCTCCGCCTTGATATTTTTAACGGGAACTTTTGGAAAAAGAGCAAAAAGAGTTTACAAACGACCGATTTGTGTGTATAATAATAACACAATAGAATATGGGGATGCACCGGATTCGATTGCCGGTGAGCGAAAGAATAAGCATGCCGTAGAGGGAAAGACTACGTTAAAACGATCCACTTAAATATAAATGCAAATAGAAATGCAAACTACGCTCTTGCAGCGTAACTTCGCTCGTTAGCGAAACGTCGCGCCTAATTTATCCGTCGGTTAGGGTCGCGGCGTCATTTAGACGGAACACTCGTATAAGCATCGGAAGGTGTGTTTAGACGAGTATTTAGCCTTCTGCACATTGCAAAGCGTGTTTACCCGCGTTGCAACGTTAAGAAATCATAGATAAACTAAGCATGTAGAAAGTTGTTTGGCAGCCGTGTAAGACGTGAGTTCAACTCTCACCATCTCCACCA
>JAZNXZ010000184.1:0-3782 GCA_045594165.1 Candidatus Scatosoma sp. | reverse complement strand
CCCGAAACAATCGTGCGGACTTCGTCGCCGAATTTTACCGTTTCCTTCAAAAGTTTATTTGATTTCGGAACGGGTTCGCAAGCGATAATTTCGCCGACGCGCAGTTGCACTTTCATAAAATCGTCAAAGGAAATTTCGGGTACTTTTTCTTCCGCAGGCGTTTCTGCCGTAGCCGTTTCCGTTTTTTCCGCTTTTTCCGTTTTCTTTTCCGCAGGGGCAGTTTTTGCCAATTCTGCCGCATACGCCGCCGCCTGTGCCTCGCGGATTTTTTCAATTTCGGGCGCGAGCGCCTTAAAATCAATACGCGCAAACAGAGGCGGAATCGCCGTTACCGTAACGCTGTCGCGTAAACCGAACGCCGCGCAATCTTCCAGCGTTCTGCTCTCGCCGCCATACGCCGCCAAAATCTTCGCGCTGGTGTCGGGCATAAAGCTGTCCAAAAGGGACGCGCCGATTTGGATTGCCTCGGCAAGATTATACAACACGTCGTTCAGTCTTGCCCTCTTCGCCTCGTCTTTCGCAAGCGCCCAAGGCATGGTCTCGTCGATATATTTATTCGCTCTTCTAAACAGAGTAAATACTTCGGTAATCGCGTCCGCAATACGCAATTCGTCCGCTTTTGCTTGCACTTTTGCCACCGTAGCGGTTACCGTCGCCTTAAATTCGCCGTCGGGTTCTTCTTCGTTTGCCTTCAAAGATTTCACGACCGTACCGCCGAAGTATTTATCAATCATGGCAATCGTACGGTTGACAAGGTTACCCAAAACGTTGGCAAGTTCGGTATTGAAACGCTCGGTAACGAGTTCCCAAGTAATCTGTCCGTCGTTATCAAACGGCATTTCGTGGAGCACGAAATAACGCACCGCGTCCACGCCGAAAAGGCGCGCCAAATCGTCCGCATAAATCACGTTGCCCTTGGATTTACTCATTTTTCCGTCCCCTTGCAACAACCAAGGATGCCCAAATACTTGTTTAGGCAACGGCTCGCCCATAGCCATCAAGAAAATGGGCCAATAAATGGTGTGGAAACGCAAGATATCTTTCCCGATAAGGTGCAAATCTGCGGGCCAATATTTTTTATAGTTTTCGCCGTGATTACCGTCTGCGTCATAGCCGATACCCGTGATGTAGTTGGTCAACGCGTCCATCCATACGTATACGACGTGGCGGTTGTCAAAATCAACGGGAATTCCCCACGAGAAAGAAGTACGGGACACGCAGAGGTCCTGCAATCCTTTCAAAAGGAAATTGTTCATCATCTCGTTTTTACGGGAAACGGGCTGGATAAATTCGGGGTGGGTGTTGATATGCGCAATCAGTTTATCGGCATATTTGCTCATTTTGAAGAAGTACGCCTCTTCCTTGGCAGGTTTTACCTCTCTGCCGCAATCGGGGCATTTGCCGTCTACAAGTTGGCTCTCCGTCCAAAACGATTCGCAAGGGGTGCAATACATCCCCTCGTAATGTCCCTTATAAATATCCCCTTGGTCGTACAGTTTTTTGAAGATTTTGGAAACCTGTTTCACGTGATACTCGTCCGTCGTACGCATAAATTTATCGTACGAAGTATTGACGAGGTCCCAAATACCCTTAATCTCGCCCCCCACGTTATCGACGAACGCCTGCGGCGTAACCCCTGCCGCCTGCGCCTTTTCCTGAATTTTTTGACCGTGCTCGTCCGTGCCCGTCTGGAAGAACACGTCAAAGCCCTCCTTCCGCTTAAAACGCGCAATCGCGTCCGCTAAAATCGCCTCGTACGTGTTCCCGATATGGGGTTTACCCGAAGTATACGCAATCGCCGTCGTGATATAATAAGGTTTCTTTGCCATAAACAGCACTCCTTGTCTAACGCTTTATCGCAAATATTATAATACTTTTTTCTAAAAAAGTAAACCGTTTTAGGCAAGCCGCGTAAAGATTATAGGCAAATGTCTGCGATTGTAACGAAGTTTACCCCCAACTCTACCCGTATTTTTACGCGAAACGCCGTTCAAACCGTTGACAAAGCCCCTAAAAAGGGGTATAATAAAACCAACGACGGCAAAGGTGCTACAAGGTGTAAAACCCTGTTGCCCTTGCCTTTTTTCGTTTATCAACGAAATACGAAAAGTTTTTACCGAAGAAAACGGTGAAAGGAGTTACGCTATGAAATCGGTAACCGAATATTTCGGCTCTATGGTCTTTGACGATAAAGTCATGAAATCTATGCTCAGCGAGGATATCTACAATACCCTCAAACGCACGATTAAGGACGGGCGCAGTTTGAATTTGTCCGTGGCGAACGAAGTGGCAAACGCCATGAAAGATTGGGCTATTTCGTTGGGTGCAACCCACTTTACCCATTGGTTTCAACCCATGACGGGTATCACCGCCGAAAAGCACGACAGTTTCATTTCTCCCGACAAAGACGGCAGAGTGATTATGGAATTTTCTGGGAAAGAACTCGTCCGCGGCGAAACGGATGCCTCTTCCTTCCCCTCGGGCGGTTTACGCGCCACCTTTGAAGCGCGCGGCTATACCGCGTGGGACGCTACCTCGTACGCCTTTATCAAAGACGGCGTGCTGTGTATCCCCACCGCGTTTTGTTCGTACAGCGGCGACGCGCTCGACCAAAAGACGCCGTTGCTCCGTTCCATGGAGGCTATCAACCGTCAAACGCTGCGCGTTTTGAAACTGTTCGGCAACGAAGAGGTAACTTCCGTCAAGACGACGGTCGGCCCTGAACAGGAATATTTCCTCGT
The DNA here is from genome assembly GCA_045594165.1 of Candidatus Scatosoma sp. Lineage (GTDB taxonomy): Bacteria > Bacillota > Clostridia > Christensenellales > Borkfalkiaceae > Scatosoma. Next base: position 1,041 of record JAZNXZ010000184.1, on the reverse strand, counting down.
TGATAAACAAGTATTTAATAAGAGAAAAGACCTCGTGTATACGGGACGTACTTTGTTCGGCGCAGCGCCTCCCAAGGGACAGGCGCTCGAAAGCCATTATTACGGCGTCATCAAACCTCGCGTGCAGGCGTTTATGAACGACCTCAACGAGGAGCTTTGGAAACTCGGCGTACTTGCCAAGACCGAACATAACGAGGCTGCCCCTGCCCAACACGAGCTTGCGCCCGTCTTTACCACGACGAATATCGCAGCCGACCACAATCAGCTGACGATGGAAATTATGCAAAAACTCGCCAAGAAACACGACATGGTTTGCTTGCTCCACGAAAAGCCTTTCGAGGGTGTAAACGGCAGCGGTAAACACAACAACTGGTCGATTTCCACAAATACGGGCATGAACTTGTTTGAACCGGGCGACACGCCCTCTGAAAACGCGCAGTTCCTCTTATTCCTGTGTGCCGTTTTGAAAGCGGTGGACGATTATCAGGATTTACTGCGTATTTCCGTAGCGTCGGCAGGCAACGACCACCGTCTTGGCGCGCACGAAGCGCCCCCCGCCGTCGTATCCATTTTTCTGGGCGACGAGCTGACGGAAATTTTGGAATCTATTGAAAAGGACCAGCCCTACGGCGCAAAAGAAAAGGAACTTCTGCGCGTCGGTGTACATACCATGCCGAAGTTCCCTAAGGACACCACCGACCGCAACCGTACCTCGCCTTTTGCCTTTACGGGCAACAAGTTTGAGTTCCGTATGCTCGGCTCGTCGGCGTCCGTTTCCGCGCCCAACACCGTTATCAATACGGCGGTTGCGGAAATTTTGAAGCAATTCGCAGACGAACTCGAAAGCGCGGACAACTTTGAAACGGCTCTCCACGATTTGATTAAGCGGGTAATCACAACCCACAAGCGTATCATCTTCAACGGCAACGGCTACGACGACAAATGGATTGCCGAGGCGGAAAAGCGCGGACTTTTGAACCTGCGCACCACCCCCGACGCGCTGCCCCATTTCGTCGATAGCAAAAACGTAGAACTGTTCAC
>JAZNXZ010000183.1:0-5449 GCA_045594165.1 Candidatus Scatosoma sp. | reverse complement strand
CGGAAGATAATGCTCAGTACTGCAAGCACCAAAACAACTGCGATAGCAATGGAGCTAGCCAACAACCAAGGGTTCATGCCGCTATCCGTAGCGGTGTCGTCACTACTGGAATCAGGCGTCGGCTCTTCTTTATCGCTTTCCGCTGCGGGAACGGTTTGATCCTGCGTTGCGTAATTGATAAGATACCGTTGATTTTCGGTTTGCGCGCCTACGTACAGATAGATGGTTTCTTCCGTAGGAACGGTAGTCGGATCGCTAAGCATTCCGTCGTAGGTTTTCTTGTACAGGTCGCCAACGTTGTCCGTATCAAGGTCTTTGTTGTAACGAAGATACTTGTCGGTGTCGTAGTAAGAGAATACGCTCTTAAATTGTTCAACCGTAATGTTTTCGCCCTCTTCGGGTTTATAGTCCTCGTAAGCAGCCAAAATCTTATCGTAATCCGCGGATGCGTTCGTTACCGCCGAAGGGTTGCCGTCGACCATAACGTACGTGCCTGCCGCATTGGGGTTGCCCGTTCTGTCGCCGCTCCAAATTTCAAGGCGGTAGTTCTTATCCGTCGAACCTGCCTTGATATAGAACGTAACCGTTACCCAGTCGTCCGTAGCGGATACCGTTGCATGCAACGCCTTGTTGTTTGCCGCGCCGGTACGAGGTTCTAAGTCGGTCGCCGAGAAGTCAACCACGGGAATGGTTTGCGCTTTGTCTGCGTAGTATACGCCGTCTTTGTTATAGAATGCAATCGCACGTTTTTCGCCGTTCACCTTCACGTAATCGGAAGAGGAAACGTAGCCGTGTACGCCGCCGTTTGCCGCAACCAACTTGTTGCCGTTTTCGTCCATATCGGTATATGCGTTCAAGTTTGCATAATACTTGCCTGCCATGGTAGCGGCATCATAGCCGTCCCATTTGGTATTGGCGATATACAAACCGTTGTCCTGTAAGATAAACGCTTTTTGAGAGCCACGCTCGGTAGGATCGCCCGTGTAAACGTCGCCTTTCGCGTCATACCAGTAGGTAACGTTCGTGCCGATCGAAAGGGTGTTCGCGCGGCTGTCGTCGCTGGTGTCAATCAAATAGATATTCGCTACGGCATCTGTTTTAATACGCATCGAAACAGCTGTCGTGGTGTTTGCGGAAATCGTCGTGTTTGCGCCGATAAAGCCGTAAGAGTTGGTGGAATCCGAGCCGTCGTTCCAGATGAACAAAGGCTGGGTTGCATCGCCGAATGCCGCTGCCCAAACGTCTGCCGCTTTTGCATCGTCGGCAAGACCTGCAATCGTCTTAATACCTTTCATCCAAGGCGTGTTCACAACGTCCTCATTTGCGAAATAGCTTTCGTTGTCTTCCGTGCCGACGAAATAATTTCTGTTGAGCAAACCTGCGTTGCGGTAGGTGTTGATTGCCGTGTTCCCGGTGAATTTATCGGTTACGTAGTCGCTGTTGCTGTAAACGCCCTTATAGTTTTTCGTCAACGCGATACCGTCTTTGATATCCGCGTGCGTGTTCGATCTGTTGCCTGCCGTATCAAAACCGCTGTTGCCTGCTGCCGTTGCTTCTTTTTTGTCTGTAAGCGTAACCAGTTTCGTGTACGTGTCAGCCGTTGCACTGTTGTATGCTTCTTCGCTCATTTCCAAAACTTGGAAGTTGGTAAACGCCGCAAAGCCGGGTTGGAAAGACGACAGTAACGAGTTTTCGTCAATCGACGTAGGACCGAAACTGAATTGCAAGTTAAAGGACGCGGTTTCGTTGGAAGAATCGTTCTTCACGAAGAAGATACATTTCTGCCAGCCGTCGTAGATGTCTTCTTGATAACCATCTGTATCTTCCAAACCGATATTGACGGGAGTAACGTTCGTCGTGTCGATGGAAGAGAAAGCATATTCCTCGTCGCCGTGAAGCAAGGTAATACCTGCACCCGTAGCGCCGCTCATATCCGACGTTCTTACGAAGAAGGATACCGCCATATATTTCGTGTCGTTGTCGAACGAGAAGTTATAATCGGATTTTACCGTATATGCTACGCCGCGCGCGCTCAGCATCAAAAGGACAGGATTGTCCGTGCCGGGGTATTCTACGTCTTTGAGGTATTTATCGTATACCGCGCTGACAAATTTTTCTTTATCTGCATTGTCGCTGTTATAGTTGTTAATAGCCGCAAGATTTTCGAAAACATCGATAACGTCTGCGTCGCCGTTTCTGCCGCCCTCTAACGTAGGGATCGGATTGTTGTCTGTCATCGAGGTGTAGCCGTCGTCGTTCTTGGTTGCCAAATCAGCAAGATTGCTTGCGTTGATTTCCGTCAAAACGCCGGAATCCCACTCGCCGTTTTCGTTTTTATCCGTAAAATTGCCGTCTGCATCCTTCAATTCGCCGTCTACATTTTCAAATAATTCGCCGTAAAGATTGATGGGGAATACGTCAAAGCCCTGACCGGCAACGTAGCCGAGCGTTTCTGCGTTTGCAAAAGCGTTTTCGTCGTATGCCTTGGAAAGGTCGATGGTTTTCAGCTCTTTCGTATCTTCGAAAGATGCTGCATCGATAACTTTGCGTTCCGTTTTATACTCGCTTACCTTCTCGTCGAACAACTCTTGCGAGAAGACGTTGCATTGAATATCGTCGAAGAACGCGTAACCGTTTACGAGTTCCATACGGTTGGTCGACGTGCCTTGACCAAGACCGAGGGAAAGGGAAAGCGTCGTGTTTGCGTACGAAGAGCCTTTTACAAGGAAAGTGTACTGCATCCAACCGTTGGTATCTTCAAGATCCATGTTTTCGGTGTTGATGTTTTTCACTTCGTAAGCGGGCAACGTCGTACCGCCGACTGTCTGCGAAAGAGTGATATATGCGCCTTTGTCAACTGCCTCTTGCGCCTTACCGTCCGAGCTGGAAGACATCAAATCTTGCGTCTTTACCCAAACGGAAATTTCTGCCGCCGCGCCTGCCTGTACGGTAACCGTGGACGCCGATGTGTATTTCTGCGCCGAACCGATGGACTGAACGACCTTTTCGCCTTCGTCCGATTCGGGGTTTTTGTTGTGGATCATCAGGACGTTATAATCGCTGAAATCCGCAGCCGCTTTTTCCTCAGGCGAATGGTGCGTGCCGGGGTTTACGGTGTCGGGGATTTTAGTAAGATTAAGACCGTCGCTGCCGATATTACTGCTAAACTTTTGATATTTTTCGAAATCTTTCGAAATTTTGCCGTTTTCGTTTGCGTCTTTCCAAACTTCGTAATATTTCAGTTTATCGCGCGTGGTAAGGTTGTCCCACATTGCAATCGCGTCGTCTTCAGAAAGCGCCCCGATCAGCTCGTCTGCGGCTTCAACGCTCAGCTCTTTGCCGTTTTCGTCAACGAGTTTCGTTCCGGTAAGGTCTTTCCAAGCTTTGTCGCTGGTGTCGATAATACCGCTGTCTGCCTTGGAAGCGGGCGCGCTGCTCGTGCCGTCCGAGAACAGAGAGGGCTTGTTCCCCCAGCTGGAAACACTCGTACCGATGACGTTCAAACCGTCGTTGGTGTCGAAAACTTCGAAACCTGCATTTTTGATAGGGCCCTTATCGATAATTGCCGTTTCCGTGTCGGTTGTTTCTTCGGAAGAAGTTTCCGAAGAGGTGTTGCCGCCGTTGCCTTTGCAAGCCGCCAAGGACGCAACGGAAACCGCCATCATTGCCGATAAGAACAGTGCAAGAATTTTCTTCTTGCGGTTTTGGGTAGAATCTTTCATATAACCACCTTTTGGTTTTGATTTTCTTCTTTTTGGTGCTTATACGCGTATGCGCGCACAATGCACTATATTATTTTAATATAAAAATCCGCACTTGGCAAGCGTTTACGGTGTAAATTGCGAGAAAAAGTTTGATAATTTGAAAAAATTTTGCGGATACTGACGTAAAAAGAGGGGGCGAAAGAGGAATGAAGCGCAAAACGGCAGAAAAAAGAGGCTTGATAATTTGCGGCGCCGTCGTGGGCGCGGCAAACAGTATCTTTGGCGGCGGTGGAGGTATGATTGCCGTTCCGACCTTTCAAAAAATGGGTTTTGACGAAAAAAGAGCCCACGCAACGGCGATTTTATTGATTTTGCCTGTGTCTTTGCTGTCTTTCTTTTTATACGCGGTCCAAGGCGTATACGATTTTTCGGTGTTAATCCCTACGGCGCTCGGAGTAACGGCAGGGGGAATGTTGGGGGCAAAATTACTCGGCAAATTGCCGACGAAAACGGTGAATATCGTGTTTGCTTTTTTACAGCTGGCCGCAGGGCTGTTTTTATGCTTTTCTCGCTAAAGGTGGGGGGACGTGTCGCGATGAACGGCGTATTTTATAAAAACGGAGCGTCGTTTTTTGCCACTACATATGAGCTTTTATCTGTATTTATTGTTGGGGTTTATCGGCGGGATTCCCGCAGGTATGGGTATGGGCGGCGGTACGGTTACGATACCGCTGTTGGTATTGCTTGGCGGTGTGGAACAGAAAATAGCGCAGAGCGCAAATCTGTTTTCCTTTTTGCCCATGAGTATCGGTGCGTTAAAAACGCATGCGGACAACGGATTGTTGCAAACGCAGGGGATTTTTTGGGCAATTATGCCCGCTTTGTTGTTTTCTGCGCTGGGGACGAGCTTGGCAGTCGTGTTGCCGTCCGCGTTATTGAAAAAGGGGTTTGGGGCGTTTTTAATCGGGCTTTCGTTTGTGGGATTGTACCGCACTTTCGCCGCAAACAAAACTTGACAAATTCCCTGCTTTATGGTATGATTTTTCCATAAAGGAGAGCGCAATGAAAAGGTATAAATATCTGCTATTTGATTTTGACGGAACGCTGATACACTCCCATCCGGGGATTTTTGCCGGCATACGGTATGCGTTGAAAGCAATGAACCGCACGGACGAGCCGTCGGACGAATACCTGCGGCAATGTATCGGGCCGTCGTTGGTGTACTCGTTTTCCAACTTTTTTGGTATGAACGAAGAGGACGCGGTGGAGGCTACGGCAAAATACCGTTCTTGGTACGGAAGAGAGGGGTTATTTCTCTGTTCGCCGATAGACGGGGCTTTGCAGGCGTTGAAAACGCTGAAAGAGGCGGGGTATATCTTGGCGATGGCGACGTCTAAACCAAAAGCGTACGCGGATAGGATTGCCGAGCGGTTGGGCTTTACGCCGTATTTTACGGTGCAGGTGGGGTGCGGATTTGACGGAAGTTTCCCCACGAAAGCGTCCGTGATTGCGGAGGCGGTGCGGCAGTTAGGAGCGGAAAGAGAAGAGTGTTTGATGATTGGGGATAGAAAGCACGACGCCGAGGGCGCGGAAGAACAAGGCGTGGATTGCGCTTTGCTTGCGGTGGGATACGCCGCGGAGGGGGAAATTGCAGAGGCGGCGACGAAGTATGCCTTTGAAAATTTTGAAGAATTGACCGCGTTTTTAACAAATGCACGACAAAAATAAGACGTTAGAAAGTAGAA
>JAZNXZ010000182.1:0-2817 GCA_045594165.1 Candidatus Scatosoma sp. | reverse complement strand
TGCCTTGTGCGTTAGTTTCGAACCGTCAATACCGATACGTTCGCAAGTACCTTTTGCAATCACGTTTTCGGTTTCCATGTCGATAAGTTGATATTTCAGGGAAGAACTTCCCGAATTGATAACCAAAACTTTCATATTTTTCACCTTTTTCTATGTAATTAGAGCTGCGTCTGCAACGCCGTGATCGCCACCGCTGCCACGATATCTTCCGATTTACAGCCACGGGAAAGGTCGTTCATGGGTTTTGCAAAGCCCTGACAAATAGGACCAACCGCCATAAAGCCGCCAAGTCTTTCCGCAATCTTATAACCGATATTCGCCGACTGCAATTCGGGGAATACGAACACGTTTGCGTGCCCTGCTACTTCCGAGTTGGGCGCTTTCAAAGCCGCAACAGACGGAACAATCGCCGCGTCAAACTGCAATTCGCCGTCGAGTTTAAGCTCGGGCGCCTTTTCCTTTGCAATCTTCACCGCCTCGGATACGAGCGTAACGTTGTCGTGTTTTGCGCTGCCCATCGTCGAGAAAGAAAGCATTGCTACTTTCGGGTCAAGCCCTGCAATCGCCTTTGCCGAGTTCGCCGTTGCAATAGCGCACTCTGCCAAGCCCTCGCTGGTATACGTGGGGTTCAAACCACAGTCCGCAAAGAAAATCATGCCGTCGGGGCAGTATTGATTGCCTTGTTCGGGACAAATCATAAGGTTAAAACTAGAAACGGACGAAACGCCCTTTGCCGTTTTAATAATCTGCAAGCCGGGACGGAGCGTATTTGCCGTCGAGTGGCAAGCACCTGAAACCAAACCGTCTACGTCGCCCATTTTCAGCATCATTGCGCCAAAATACGTACCGTCCGCCAAAAGCTTTGCCGCCTGGTCAGGCGTCATGCCCTTAGACGCGCGAAGTTCGCAAAGTTTTGCGTTATATTCGGGCAATTTTTCGCTGGTGAGCGGGTCAATAATCACAACGCCCGTCAAATCCACGTCGGGATTTTTCGCCTTAATATCCTGTTCGTTGCCAAGCAAAACGATTTTTGCTACGCCTTCTTTGGTAGCGTCAGCCGCCGCTTTTACCACACGACTGTCCTCGCCTTCGCAAAGAACGATGGTTTTTTGCAGCGCTTTTGCCTTAATTTTGATTTCCTCAAGAATATTTCTCATAATTTGTCTCCTTGAAACGCGAAACGCCTTATTTATTTTTTATTTTCGTGTATAATAGAAACGAACAAGCCAACAAGCTACGCTTGTCCGTCCTTTTTATTATAGCACACATTTTTTTGAAAGTAAAGGGAATAGAAAGAAATAAAATGAAAATTTGCGGTATAATTTGCGAATATAATCCTTTCCATAACGGGCATCTTTATCAACTCCGTGAAGCAAAACGCCTTTCGGGGGCGGACGCCGTTTTGTGTGTTATGAGCGGAAATTTCGTACAACGCGGCGAGGCGGCTGTCATGGACAAATATACGCGCGCAAAACACGCCGTTTTGGCGGGCGCGGATATCGTTATCGAGCTGCCTACTCCCTTTGCGACGGCAAACGCCGAGATTTTTGCCAAAGGTGCTGTCGCGTTACTTTCCTCTATCCCTGCCGTCGATACCCTTTGTTTTGGAGCGGAAAACGCTGATAAATTAGCTTTTGTTTCCGTCGCGCGCTATCTGCAAAACGAACCCAAGGAAGTGTCGGATAAAATTAAAGCCGCCGTTTCAAGCGGTACGAGTTACGCAAAGGCGCGTGCGCAGGCATGGGCAGGTTTTATCCCTCTGGATATCCTGTCTTCCCCCAACAATATTTTGGGCTTGGAATACACAAAAGCGTTGCAATCCGTCGGTGCGGATATTTCGATTTTGCCGATTGCGCGCGTGGGCGCAGGCTATAACGACGGAAATTTACAAAAAAATTATTCTTCGGCGACCGCTATCCGCGGCGCAATTAATAGCGGCGAAGATTTTACGGATAATTTGCCTGATTTTGTGGCAAAAGATTTGCCGAAAGCTTTGGAAAACAAGCTCGACGCGTTGGAAAAATATGCAATTTTGTCCAAATCCACGGACGAGATTCAACGGGTATGCGATTGCACCGAAGGTTTGGAAAACGCCTTGAAGAAAGCCGCAAAATTACCTGAAAGTCTTGTCGAAACGCTGACCTCGGCGCGGTACACTTCGTCGCGCATACGCCGTATCGCCCTGCAAAACCTGTTAAATATCGATGAAAGTTTAATCAGAGAAAGTCTTCGCTCCCCATTATATCTTCGTGTTTTGGCAGCAAAGAAAGAGCGTAGCGACCTGTTATCCGCCCTCGGCGAATCCCCTTTGCCTATCCTTGCGCGTGCACACGACGAAAACGTTTTAGACGGCGTGGCAAAACGTTGTTACGAAAGGGACGTTTACGCGGAAAAAGTACACGGATTGTTGTACGACACCCCCAAAGATAAAACGATTTTCGTATGAAAAAATAAAAAAGTGCTTTTCCGATAAAATTTTTTATAAAAAGCGCGAAAACACGCTTGCTTTTTTCTTTTCGATTAGGTATAATGAGTAAGCTGTCGTTGAGAGAGCGCAATTAAATATGCTACTGTGGCTCAGTCGGTAGAGCAGCTGATTCGTAATTATTTAATTAACCAATCAGAAAGTTTGAAAACGAAACCCCAGTGCATAAAAAAGTCCTCTTTTCAATCGTTTTGAGAACTTGCTAAAAATAAGTGTAAAAAACTTGTAAAAAACGATGTAAAAACTTCATCAAAACGCTACTGTGGCTCAGTCGGTAGAGCAGCTGATTCGTAATTATTTAATTAACCAATCAGAAAGTTTGAAAACGAAAC
>JAZNXZ010000181.1:0-3206 GCA_045594165.1 Candidatus Scatosoma sp. | reverse complement strand
ATAGTTACCGCGGTGTTTATCGTCCTTGTTGTTGCCGTAAACAATAATTTCTGGGGGTTATACTAATGCGCTACGCTATGGTTGTGGAATACGACGGTACTGCGTACGCAGGCTGGCAACGTCAAAAGAACGCCCTTTCGGTGCAGAAATGTTTGGAAAACGCATTACAATCGGCGCTAAACGTTGACGTGCGTATTACGGCAAGCGGCAGAACGGACGCAGGGGTGCATGCGGCAGGGCAGGTGTGTCATTTCGATTTGGAAAAGGACAGTGTTCCGCCCGAAAAAATGCCCGATTGCCTCAACCGTTTTTTGCCGCCCGATATCCGCGCAATCGAAGGCTGGGCGGCGGATGAAAACTTTGACAGCAATCGCAGCGCAAAACGCAAAACCTATTGCTATTCTCTGTACGTATCCGAACGGGAAATGCCGTTAAAAGAACGGTATGCCGTGCGCATTGACAGCGCGCCTGCAATAGAAAAATTGCAAGCGGCAGCACAGCTTTTAGAGGGTGAACACGATTACAAAGCCTTTTGCGCGTCCGGCTCGTCGGTCAAAACGACGGTGCGGACGGTGTATGAAGTGCGTGTGGAAGAAACGCAAACGTTCGGGGGCAGAGATATCAAGATTTACGTGACGGGCAACGGTTTTTTATACAATATGGTCCGCACGATGGCAGGGGAACTTTTGGACCTTGCCGCAGGAAAGCGAACGGCGGAAAGCTTGCAACTTGCATACGCCACGGGGGAGCGTAATTTACTCGGAAAAACCATGCCTGCTAAGGGTTTGACCTTGATGCAGGTACAATATGGAATGTAATTGAAATATCGATTAGACGGAGAACCTATTTTATGGAATTATGGTCTTTATATGAATCAATCAGCATGCTGACGGGGACTTTTGGAAAAACCAATCCCACGTCGTCTAATTACGGAGATACGTTGCTTATTGCGGCGATTGTATCGGTGTGTGTAGGTTTGGCTTTTTTCATCTTACAAGGCTTTGCCTTGTACTGTATGGCAAAAAGACGTGGTATCGGCCGTAGATATTTGGCGTTTATACCCTTTGCGAATATACTGCTCATGGGCAGACTTGCCGGGGAAACGACCTTTTTCGGACAAAAAATCAAGCGTGCGGGTTTGTACGCTATGATTGCGCAGATTATTGCCACGGCAATTACCGTTTTGTATATCGTGGCAGAAATTCATTTGCATTACAGGAATTGTATTGTTTATGAAGAAGTGGACGGGGTGTTGGAATCTTTCCGCCCGTACTGGAATGAAGGTGCAAACGGCACGAAATTTGAAAAATTTTTATATGATTATTACGACAGTTTTTCATATTTGTTAAATATGATTTTCGGCTTGTTGTTCGAAATTTTAATGCTGATAATTTTAATGAGCATGTTCAAAAAATACAACCCCGAAGGGTATATTTGGATGACGGTAGTCGTATTGATTGTGCCGATTGCGCGTTGCGTTATTCTGTTTGTATTCCGCAACCGTCGCGCGGTCGATTATCAGGCGTACATGCGTGCAAAACAGGACGCGTATATGCGCCGTTATCAGCAATATTACGGGCAGGGCGGATACAACCCTTACGGCGGTGGCTCGCCCTACGGTGGTTCGAATTACGGCGGTTATCCGTCCAACCAAGGTCAGCAAAACATGCCCTCGCCGCAACGGGAAGAACCTTTTTCGGAGTTTGGTTCCAATAAAAAACCCGAAGAGCCGTTTGGGGAATTTTCTTCCGATAAAAAGGGGAACGGCGAGGACGACGGCGACGGATTTTTCAATTAACGGCAAATAGAAATTGTCTGCGCTAAAAATAGAATAAAAAAAGCAAGACGGGATAAGAAAAAGTTATATTTCCCGTCTTTTTTTGTGCAAAAGTGCTTTGAAACGGTTTACTTGTAAAAAATGCTGTGATATAATAAGAATAGTTATAATTGAAAATTATAACTAAGCGAAAAGTGCGTCTTTACTCAATACGGGCGCACGGAAAAGGAGTTCGTAATGGAAAAGAATATCGCGGCAATCGCAACCCCTGCTGGCAAGGGCGGCGTTGCAATTATACGTATCAGCGGTAAAAATCCGCTGGAATTAGCGGCGAAAATGTTCACGCCCGTCGGCAAGACGAAGGTGGAAGATTTTGTGCCCTATCGCATGTATCCCGGTCAAATCGACGGGGGCGGGTTTTCCGATTACGGACTGTGCGTGTATTTCAAAGGCCCTGCTAGCTATACGGGGGAAGATATCGTAGAATTTCAATGCCACGGCGGCGAGAGCGTAGCGCGCGGTATTTTGAAACAGACCTTCCGCTTGGGGGCAAGTCCTGCAGGGCGTGGCGAATTTACCAAACGCGCTTTCTTAAACGGAAAACTTTCCTTGGCGGCAACGGAAGGGGTTGCGGATATGATTAACGGCGAATCGGAGGCGGAGGTCAAGGCAGGGTACTTGCTGTACAGCGAAAAGCTGACCAATAAAGTGCGGGATTTGCAGGCGGAACTTACCAATATTCTTGCGGGTATCGACGTTTCCGTGGACTATCCCGAAGAAGATATCGAAGAGGAACACGTGGAAGAATTGATTCCTCGCCTTAGACAGCTTAGCCTTTCCGTGTCGGCGTTGACGGCAAGCTACGCCGTCGGTAAAAAAATAAAATCGGGCGTTACGGTCGCTATTTGCGGAAAACCGAACACGGGGAAAAGCTCCCTCTTGAATAAGCTGCTCGGTTATGATAAAGCGATTGTTTCCAATATTGCAGGAACGACGCGCGACGCCGTGGAAGGCACTTTGGAAATCGACGGTAGAAAATTCAATTTATACGATACGGCAGGGGTGCGAGAAAGCGGCGATACCATTGAAAATATCGGTATCGAGCGTGCGGAATCGATTATCCGCTCGGCAGACGTGGCGGTGTTCGTTGCCGATTATAGCGGCGTTTCAGACGAGGAGGACGCGCGCGTGTTGGAGATGATTGCCGATAAACCGCTTATCAAAGTATTTAATAAAATCGACCTCACGCAGGACGAAACGGAAACGGATGCGGACGTGCATACTTCCGCGGTTACGGGCGAGGGAATTGAACGGCTGAAAGAACACTTGTACGAAAAGGGGTTTGGGGCGCGCCGCGAGGATGCGGCGTTGTTGATAGAAGAGCGGCACTTTGAGGCGCTGAAACGTGCAAACGAGAGTCTGCAAAAGG
>JAZNXZ010000180.1:0-11587 GCA_045594165.1 Candidatus Scatosoma sp. | reverse complement strand
GGGGAATTGCACCCCGCCCCAAAGAATATTTACTTTTTATAATAGCATCATTATAATACAAAAGTCCGCGCCTGTCAACAAAATGAGCTTACCGCGCGGACTTTTATTTATTAAATCAATACTTGGAAGAAGAACAACAGCACTGCGCTGATCGTGCAAATGACGCCCAAAACAGACACGAAACGCGAACCTGCCACACCAGGCAATTTACCCGTACGCACTGCCTTTTCTATCAACGCTTCTTTTTTGACGGCATTGATACCGAGCGCCAACAAAAAGGACGGCACCGACAATGCAAACAACACGCAGGACACCCAAATCGTTTTCGTCGTCAATCCCCCAAAGTCCCAATCCACTAACTTTAAGGCGCTAAACAGCGTCATCAAACAAAGCGTTAATGTAAACAGGAACGTTCCCCACAGCGTACGCTTTGCCAATCTTGCACTGATCACCGCTTTTTCCGCCGCTTTGGAAACCGTATCGGTTACCTTGTAAGACGAATAGCACGCACCGTTGTGCAGGTTGACGTAGCCGACGTATTTTTCGCCGTCCAACGAACACGTCGTCTTCATAATGGGCACGTATACCAACGTATATTCTTCGCCGCGCTTTTCTACCGTCGTGTGCTTTGCAGGCGCAGCCGCCTTGATACATGCGTTAAATTTATGCACCGTCTTTTTGAAATTATACTCGTCGCTTTCAATCAGCTCCGACTTTTTCTTTTCCTGTACTTCGGGCAACGAACCAATCAAGAAATTGGTTGCGTCCAAATCCTTGTTTGCCCCCGTAAAACGGTTTTCTCTCGTGCAAATTTCTTCGTGTGCGCTTTCCACTTTGTTTACTTTCGTTTTCCACGAATACCGAACGTCCGATTTCGCGCAATAAACGGGCACGAACAGCTTTTCAAGCTTAAACGCGTTCGGCTCCTCTACCTTACGCAAAAAGCGCAAATGCACTTCCTTGTACTGATATATTTTCTTGCGGAGCATGTTTTGCGCCTGCTCGTCCGTATAGCGTGCCGCAACTTGTACGCGCGCCGCATACCCCCTAGGTCTTCTATCCTTAGGATCGGCAATAAACGTAGGCTCTTTCTTTTCTTCTACTTTTTCTTCCGCTTTTTCTTCAGTTTTTGTTTCCGTAGGTTTTTCTGCGGTTTTTTCTGCGGATTTTACCGAATTAGCAGTTGCTTTTGCTGCAGGTTTGTTGGTCTTGGGCGCACTCTTTTGTCCATCTGCCTTTGCCTTGCCCGTTTCAGCGGAAGTCGTCTTTTTTACTTCTTGCTCTTCAACCTTTTTCTCGGTCTTTTCCGTCTGTTGTTTTGTTTCCATAACATCCTCCATTATTTCTCTTGTCTTTCGTTAGGTTATTATATGCACGCCTTTCCCCAATCTTTACGGAAATTCGGGAAAACAAACGTAGAAAGTACTCCCTTTGCCTACTTCACTGGTCACCCCAAATTGCAATCCGTGCTGTTCCAGCACCGCTTTTACGATGGAGAGCCCTAACCCCGTACCCTGTACGGGACGTTTGTGCGACGAATTGGAACGGTAGTACCTATCCCAAATTCCATTCAATTCTTCCGGCTTAATCCCTGCGCCCGTATCGCGCACCGCGAAACGAAATCCCTCCGTTTCCCTCTTTAATTGCACGATCACGCGTTTGTCTTCCCCCGTATAGTTGACGGCGTTTCCTATCAAATTATAGATTGCCTGTCCCAAACGAAGTTCGTCTACTGTGGCAAACAACCCGTCCTCGATATCCGTTTCAAAGCGATATCCTTGCGTTTCTTTGAGATAATCAAACCTCTTTAACGCGTCGCGTACGCAACCGGATATATCCGCAAGCTGTAATTGCAAAGGCTGTATGCCCGAGCTGATTTTCGATAAATCCAATACGTCGCTCACAAGCGAAGTCAAACGGTCGGTCTCATTGATGATTACCTGCGCGTGCTGATTCCGTTTTTCGGGATTCTCCCCTGAAATTTCGATAATCATAGACGCGTATGCCTTAATCATGGTCAAAGGGGTTTTGAAATCGTGCGATACGTTCGCAATCAATTCCTTTTGCATGCGGTCGGTTTTCGACAGCTCGTCACGGGCAAAGTTTAACGCCTCGGCAAGCTGCACCATCTCTTTGCCGTAATCGGCACCGTGAAAGTCCATGTCGAAATCCCCTTGCGCCAAACGGTGGGCTTTTTCGGTCATCTCCGTCATCGGTTTCGTTAGCCATCCCGCCACGGCGCTGCTTACAAAGAACGTGAGCATGAAAACAAAAATCGCCAACAATACGATTCGCATAGACATACTGCGTAGTGCCGTTGACATCAATTCCAGCGATTGTCCAACGTACAAATGCATACTTTCGCCGTCTATTTCCACCGTTTTTCCGTAAACGTATTCGCCGTCGCCCTTATAAAGGGCGTAACCGTTTTCTTCTCCGCGGATTTTTTGCAAATGCTTAGAGATGATTTTCCCCGACAAGCCTGCGTCCCACGACGTATCCGACGCGCTATTGCTCTGCTGCCCCATCGGCGGGATATTGACTTCCTCAGGGTAACGTATTTGCCCGTCGTCCGTTAAAAGGAATACGCGAACCTGATGGGTATAAAAAAGTTTTCGTACGTATGCACTCCAACCCGATTCCCAGCCCTGTGGCAATCCGCCGTCGATCTCTCGGCTAATAACCCGCCCTTTTGCCAAAACGCTTTCCGAGGCTTCCTTTTGATACGTCCGCGAAAAAATATACTGTTGCGGTGCGCTGAACAATAACACAACCACCAACGCTAAGCTTGCAAAGACTGACCACAACAAAAAGTAAACGCTCGTCGCACGCTGTTTTTTGTGAAATCTTGCTTCGCCGCGTTTTCTGCGCTTTTTGATTGGCGGACTATCCTGTCCGCTCTCCGTAACAGGATCGTCAAAAAAGCTCGGTTGCTGCGTATTATTCTCTTTCGGGTTTTCCTTTTGCCCCATTCCCGAGCCCCCTTGTTCTCTCTTTTATCAACGGTTGTTTGTTTCTGCTTATACCTCGAATTTATACCCCAAGCCACGCAACGTCACGATAAACTTGCGGTATTCTTTCAAATTGCTGCGCAACATTTTGATATGCGTGTCCACGGTACGGTCGTCGCCGTAAAAATCAAAGCCCCATACGTCGTACAGCAACTTTTCACGCGTGAGCGCAATGCCTTTGTTTCGAACGAGATAAAAGAGCAGTTCGTATTCTTTCGGCGTCAATTCCGCCTTTACGCCGTCGACGTATACGTTTCTGCCTGCAATATCGATTTCCAAACCCTCGAATTTCAAAATTTCGTTTTTATTTTCTTTCGCCACGTGGCGTTTGGTAACGGCGTTGATACGCGCCATAACTTCCTTGGGCGAAAAGGGCTTGGTCACGTAATCGTCCACGCCGATTTCAAAGGCGAACAGTTTATCGTATTCCTCTCCGCGCGCCGACAACATGATCACGGGCACGTCCTTGATTTTTTTAATTTCCTTTACCGCAGAATAGCCGTCTAAATGCGGCATCATCACGTCCATCAACACAAGGTCGTACGTATTTTCACGGCACATCTTTACCGCCTGCATACCGTCTTCCGCCTCAAAGGCTTCGTTACCCTCAAACTCGACGTATTCACGCAAGACATTTCGGATCATGCTTTCATCATCGACGATTAAAATTTTCATATCCTTGTAAAAACTCCCTTTTTCGGTATTTTTGACGTTTTTTACCGTTTTTTGACAAACGTCACGTATATTTATAACCACATTCTGTTAATTCTAAGGTAAAAATCTGTGAAAAATTAGTGAAATTACACATTTTATCACAAAATCGTCTTTTTTCGCCTACAGTATAACATTTTTTTCGCGTTTTGTCAAGTCATTATAAAACGCCGACGCCGAACATAAAAATAAAAACTCGGCAAAAAAACCGAGCTTTTCAGTGAAACATTTATTCGAAATCGTCAAAATTACGATCCAAGCCCTGATAGGGTGGATTTTTATGCGGCGTGGGCGGGCAGGGCGGAACGGGCGTGGGCATAGGCGGCGTAGGTGGGCAGGCGCGTTTGCCTTTTTTGCGCTCGCAGGGCAACCCGACGTTGACCAGTACGACGTCCTCGCCGATTTTTACGATACTCTTCAAATCGATAAACAGCGCGTTCTTTTTGCCGACCAATCCCCTCCCGCCCGGCACAACGATCCCGAGCCATTTATTTTCGGAATAGCAAAGCACGACGTCGCACACTTTCCCCAGCTTTCTGCCGTCCTGCGTATTAACTACTTCTTTCGTCCGTAAATCGGAAAAACTCAATTCCATAAAAACGCCCCTTGCAAAATACTTTGTTATAGTATATGCAGGGGCGCAAAAATGTGTTACTTTTTACGATATATTCAGTTTGATGTTTTGCAGGGCGTTTTTTTCAAGACGGGAAACTTGCGCCTGCGATATGCCCACTTCTTCTGATATTTCCGTCTGCGTTTTGCCCTCGTAATAGCGCAAAAACAGAATTTTCTTTTCCCGATCCCCAAGCTTGGACATCGCGTCGGACAAGGCAACGTGTTCCGTCCAAATCTCGTCCGTGTTTTTTTCGTCGCAAAGCTGATCCATGAGCAGGAGGGTGTCCCCCGATTTGTTATATACCGGCTCGTAAATCGATACGGGGTCGGATATTGCGTCTAAAGCATACACTACTTCGCGTTCCGCCACACCCAGCTCGGCGGCGATTTTTTCTATGGTCGCCTCTTCGTCGCGCGCCTCGATTGCCTCGCGTGCTTTCAGCACTTTATACGCCGTATCCCGAATACTGCGCGACACACGCAGAGAATTTCCGTCCCGAAGATACCGTTTGATTTCCCCGATAATCATCGGCACGGCATAGGTGGAAAATTTAACGCCAACGCGCAAATCAAACCCGTCGATTGCCTTAATCAGCCCCACGCACCCTGCCTGAAACACGTCGTCCGCGCCCAGATTTTTAATGCGAAACCGCTTGACGAGCGACAGCACCAACCGCATATTGCCGATGATGAATTGATCGCGCGCCTTTTTATCGCCGTTTTTCAACCGCACCATCAGTTCTTCGCTCTCTTTTGCCGAAAGCTTGGGCAAGCCCGACGTGTCCACACCGCATATCTCTACTTTTTGCATATTTTACCCCCTTTTTCCGTATGTAAAAACAAAAGGCAGGGGGACGTATCGCGCGGAAAAGCAAAAAGGCTTTGCAAAAGTATGCGCTTATTTTTGGATATCTATACGGGAATTTTCTTTCCTTTTTTATTCCATTTTAGCAATTTCTTTCTTCAAGCGCAAAATAATTTTTTTCTCTAAACGGGATATGTAACTTTGGGATATACCCAACATGTCCGCTACGTCTTTTTGCGTCATCTCTTCGCCGCCGCCAAGTCCAAAGCGTAAAAACATAATTTTTCGCTCCCGATCGCTGAGTTTTTTCAACGCCTCTTTCAGCTGTTCTTTTTCGGCATTCGCCTCGATATCCCCGTACACGCTCTCCGCCGACGTCCCTAAAACGTCGGATAAAAGCAACTCGTTCCCCTCAAAATCGATGTTGAGCGGCTCGTCAAAGGACACTTCGCTTTTTAAGCGCGCCGTACGGCGAAGATACATCAAAATTTCGTTTTCGATACAGCGCGAGGCGTAGGTGGCAAGTTTGATATTTTTGTCCACCTTAAAAGAATTGATCGCTTTGATCAGCCCAATCGTACCAATCGAAATTAAATCGTCGTTGTCTACGCCCGTATTGTCGAATTTGCGCGCAATGTACACCACCAACCTGAGGTTATGCTGTATCAGCAGCGTTTTCGCTTTTTCTTTTTCCTGCTCGTCCTCCAACCCTTTTAACGCCGCACTTTCTTCTTCCGCCGACAGGGGCAAAGGCAGGGCGTCGCCAGCCCCGCACACGTAATCCACCGTTTCCTTGTCCGATACGATCTTTTGTAAAAATAGCCGTAAAATTTCTTTGAGACGCATACCCTATTCCCCTAAAACCGCCGCGTTTAACAGCACCTTATATTCTCGTGATATCATATTCTTAGACGGCGAAAAATATACCGTGTTTTTCTCGATTTTTCCGTGCGGCGTTTCCACCGCGATTTCGCCTTGGTAAAGAGGGACTTTTTTTACGCCCGATACCGTCGCGATTTGTGTTTCGTCGCGTACCGTCCCCCCGGTTTTTAAGATTTCATCCCCAAAAAGTTCGTATACAATATCGGGGGCGACAAAGCAAATCGGAACACCGTTTTTCGTCGCCTTGTTGCCGCTGTCGTAATACCCCAAAACGCAAACGCGGTTTTCGCCAAACGTCAGCGTACAAGGATAGATTAACGCGTGCAGCATGCGTTTTTGATAGAGTTTCCGTATTAAAAATACCGCCGATACGCTAAGGACGGAAAACCCGATAAAAACCGCTTGCGGCGGCAAAGCTTTCTTGCCTGTAGACGATTGCAACGCGCCCCCGTAGCCAAACGTCAAAAAAAAGAACCAAAGGGCGGTGAACGCGTACCTGCCCCACTCCTTTTTCGTTTTTAGCCGTCCGAAAGAGAGCATACAAAGGAGCAACCCCACCCCGATTTTTAAGGATAAAAACAAAGCGGACGGCAGGGATATAAAAGGGCAAACGAGCGCAAAAACTGCCCCGAAAAGGGCGGAAAGTATCAGCTTGAACCGTTTTGTTTTTTCGCGCGAGGCGAAAAAAGCAAGCCTGAGCAATACGTAATCGTAAAGAAAATTTTCCACCAGCGCATACTCGATATATACCGTCATAAACATGCCCAATCCCTTTGGTTAAAGGGTAAGGCAATTATAGCACGACGGCAAAATAGAAGAAACGGCGTTTTTGTAAAAGCGCCGTCTTTCTTGTCGAAAGGTTTTTTCCACTATTTCCAAAAAAAATTCTCTTACCTTTCATTAATTCCTTTCAGCATTTGACTTTTCTTAAACGATTACGTATAATATAGGTGAACAAGAATTCATAAAATAAGGAGAATACAAATGAAAATTGCTTTGATAGCACACGACAAGAAAAAAGATGAAATTATTGAATTGGCAAAAAAATACAAAGAAGTACTGGCAAAATACGAATTATATGCCACAGGGACGACGGGCACGCTGATTATGGGCGAAACCGCGTTGCCGATTAAAAGAATGAAGAGCGGTCCGCTTGGCGGCGATCAACAAATCGGCGCAATGCTTGCCAACGGAGAATTGAATCTGATAATCTTTTTAAGAGATCCTTTGACGGCGCAACCCCACGAACCGGACGTATCCGCTCTGTTGAGATTATGCGACGTACAAAAAATCCCCCTTGCAACCAATGCAAGCAGCGCAACGATTATGCTGGAATCGTTAAAATCCGGGAAATTTTTTGAACAACTCGATAAATGATAAACGGCTAACCCCCAACCTTTGGGCGGTTAGTTTTTTATTGTAAAAGACGACGGATATTCCGTCGCCCTTTTTATATACCTCTTCTTAAAATGCATTTTTATACTGCTCGATACGCCCGTCCTCGTATACCTCGATTACGTCGAATCGTGCGTTGGGTTCTTCCCCTGTTTTCAGCCAATAACACTCGGCAATCTTATAATAGCGTTGCTGTTTGGTCTTTGTTACCGCCTCGCGCGGCGTGCCGTACCTATCCCCGATACGCGTCTTAACCTCGACAAAAACAATTTCTTCGCCGTCTTGCGCGATGATATCCGCCTCGCCAAACGGCGTTTGATAATTGCGTTTCAGGATTTTATATCCCTGCTTTTTCAGGTAGTCCGTCGCAAGCTTTTCGCCCTTTTTTCCTAAAACTTTTTTGTGAACGTCCTGCGGTGAATCGGGCATAAGCCGTACTCCTTTATTCCTTGAATATGCGCCGCCGTGCCATAGCCCTTATTCTTTTCAAAAGCATACTGGGGGTAGGTCTTTGCGTATTCGTCCATCAAATTATCACGGTAAACCTTGGCGATAATACTCGCCGCGCCAATCGAATAGGAAAGCGCGTCGCCGTGGATAACGCTGTGCTGTTTGTGCGAAATATCAATCGTCATATTACCGTCCGTCAAAACGACGTCGGGCGTCAGCGCCAAATCTTCAATCGCCTTTTTCATGCCGAGTTTGGTCGCCTCTAAAATGTTGATTTCATCGATCGTCTTTTCGTCAATTTCGACAATCGTATATGCTAACGCGCATTTCTTGATTTCTTCCGCAAGCTGTTCGCGCTTTTTTTCGGACAGTTTTTTACTGTCGTCCACGCCGACAACCAACTTTTCGCTATCGAGCGGCATAATCACCGCCGCGCAAACGACGGGGCCAGCCAAAGGTCCTCTGCCTACTTCGTCCACGCCTGCAATCAGGGCATAACCTTGGGCGAGCAACGCGCGTTCGTATTGCAATTTTTCTTCTGCGTTCCAAACTTTTTTCATAGCCGTTAAAAATCAAAATCGGGATAATCCGCCGCGCTTTCCAGACAAATCTTGCCCGTTCTGCCCTTGCGAAAATCGTCGATAATCGCCTTTGCTCCACCTTCGTAATCCAACTCGGCACCGCGGAAGATAAAGCCGCGGCGTTTGCAAACCGCCTCGTACATTGCCAGCTTTTCATCAAACTCCGTAATGCCGTATCGGTCGGTCAAACACTGCGGATAACGCTCCGCAAGCTCGCCAAGCAATTCCAACGCCACGTCGTCCATATCCAAAATATCGTCGTTGATACTGCCGATATACGCCAGATGGCGCGCATGGTACTGATTGTCAAAGGACGGGGGCATTGTGCCGGGAGTATCGAGCAGGTCGAACGCACCGCATTTGAGCCAACGCACGTCCCGTGTAACCCCTGCTTTGTCCCCTGTTTTGGCACGTTTTTGTCCGCTAAGCAAGTTGACAAGGGTGCTCTTGCCCGTGTTGGGGATCCCTGCCACCATGAAACGGAATGTGCGGTTTAAGCCTTTTGCCAAAGCGCGTTCCCGTTTTTCCTCGGTGATTGCATTGAGTTTTTGGAGCAATACGCGTTTCGTCGAAATATTCGTGGAATCGCATTTGACGACGTATTTGCCGCGCGCCTCAAAATATTTCATAAAGCCGTCCACCTTTGTAGCGTCGGACAAATCGGCTTTGTTCAAAACGTATAAAATCGGCTTTTCCCCGAAAATTTTTTTCAAGTTTTTATTGATTGTTGCAATCGGCGCGCGCGCGTCCAACACACAAATTACGCCGTCGCAAAGGTCTCGCTTTTTTTCCATATCGCGCATGGCTTTCGTCATGTGCCCGGGAAACCATTGTATCGTTTTCATTTGTCTTTTCCTTTTTACCTTTTCGCTTTCGGCGCGCCCGTTATTTCAATAAATCGGGGCGGCAACGCCGCGTAATTTCTATCGCCTGCGCTCTTCGCCATTGATCGATTTTTGCATGGTCGCCGCTACGCAAAACGTCGGGTACGGTCAGCCCTTTATATTCCTGCGGGCGGGTATACTGCGGATATTCCAAAAGATTTTCCGAAAAGCTTTCGTCCACCAAGGACGAATTGCTAATTACCCCGTCCACGTACCGCGAAACACAGTCCGCCACCACCATTGCCGGCAATTCTCCGCCCGTCAATACGTAGTCGCCAATCGATATCTCTTCGTCGATAAACAGGTCGAGTACGCGCTGATCCACGCCCTCGTAATGTCCGCAAAGCAAAATCAGATGCTCGTATTCAAGCAGCTCAAACACTTTTTGCTGTTTGAAAACCTGCCCCTTGGGAGACATGTAAATACGGCGCGCTTTATGTTCGGGGTCGATCGCCTCGATTGCGTTGCCGATCGGGGGCGCCATCATCACCATACCTGCGCCGCCGCCGAAAGGATAATCGTCGCATTTGAGATGCTTATCTTCGGTATAATCGCGGATATTCACGACGTTGATTTGTATCTTGCCCGATTTTTGCGCTCTGCCGATAATACTCTCTTGCATCGCGGTAAACATTTCGGGAAAGAGCGTCAAAATGTCAATTCTCATAAGATTGCTTCCACAAATTCTTTGCTGTTGAAAAATTCTAAATCTTCCATCTTTTCACCCACGCCTGCAAAGATAACGGGCAGGGAAAGTTCTTGCGCCAACGAGAATACAAAACCGCCTTTTGCCGTTCCGTCGAGTTTGGTAAGCACCAAACCGTCTAATTCCACCGCCTCGTCAAAAACGCGCGCTTGGTTGACGGCATTTTGCCCCGTCGTCGCGTCCAATACCAGCAATTTTAAGAAATCCGCCTCGGGATACTCACGCGTGACGACGCGGTCCATCTTCCGAAGTTCGTTCATGAGGTTGTCTTTTACGTGCAATCTACCTGCCGTGTCCACGATGACGACGTCCGTCTTTTTGGCTTTCGCCGACGCCACCGCGTCGAAAATGACCGCAGACGGGTCGCTGCCTTCTTCGTGCTTGACGATACGGACCTTTGCGCGGTCCGCCCAAATGGCGAGCTGTTCGCTTGCCGCCGCGCGGAAAGTATCCGCCGCCGCTACCGTTACCGTCTTGCCCTGCGACAGGAAATAATGGGCGAGTTTGCCCACCGTCGTCGTTTTGCCCACGCCGTTGACGCCCACGAGCATAATCACGCAGGGATATTCCGGCGGTTCCACCTCGCTTTCTTCCAAAATGTCGGTGAGAATACCGCGGAGCAAATCCGTAACGTACGCCTCGTCTTTCAGCCGTTCGTCCATCGCTTGTTTTTTCACGCGAGCGACGACTTCCTGCGCCGTTGTATACGACACGTCCGAGGCAATCAACAGCTCTTCCAGCTCTTCGTAAAATTCGTCGCCCAGTTTATTTTTGGAAAAAAGCACGCGGAGCTTGGACGAAAAATTGTCTTTCGTCTTTTTTAACGCCCCGAAAAGTTTTCCGAATATACCCATAGCCTTTTGCTCCTTATTCTACCGTGCCTGCACCCAACTTGCTTTCCACCTCCGCAAGCTTGACGGAAACGATTTTCGATACGCCCTTTTCCTGCATGGTTACGCCAAAGAGGGTGTCCGCCTGATTCATCGTCGGCTTTCTGTGCGTGATGACGATAAACTGCGTTTCCAAGGCAAAGCGTTTGAGATAGGACGCAAAACGGTCTACGTTGGCGTCGTCGAGCGCCGCCTCGATTTCGTCTAAGATACAGAAAGGCATAGGACGTGCCTTGAGTATTGCAAACAAAATCGCAATCGCCGTCAACGCCCTTTCACCGCCCGAAAGCAGGGAAATTTTGGTAAGTTTCTTGCCCGGAGGACAAGCCACGATTTCTACGCCTGCCGCCAGCGGGTCTTCCACTTCTTCATAGTCAATCTGCAATTCCGCTTTGCCGCCGCCGAACAGTTCCTTAAACGTAATTTTGAAGTTTTCGTTGATTTCTTCAAAGCCTGCGTTGAAAATGCGAAGCATTTCGCCGCGGATTTCGTCGAGCGCGGCTTGCAAATCGTCGATGGCCTTTTGCAGGTCTTCGCGCTGCGCCGTCATTTCTTCGCAACGGGCTTTTTCGTACTCGTAATCTTCCACAGCGTTGGGGTTGACCGCGCCGAGCATTGTGATTTTACGCTTTAATACGGTAATGAGATTGGTTGCTT
>JAZNXZ010000179.1:0-3264 GCA_045594165.1 Candidatus Scatosoma sp. | reverse complement strand
TTGTCGCTCGGTTACGTACTATCGGTACGCGCCCTCGCGACGCCTTGAACTGCTTGCATCTACGCCGTTTTAACGCAGACGAACTTGCACGCGAATCAAGCGTTGTCGCTCGGTTACGTACTATCGGTACGCGTCCTCGCGACGCCTTGAACTGCTTGCATCTACGCCGTTTTCGGTGTGGCAAGCTAAAAAATATTATAGGAAAAAATAAACATGAAAGATTACCTCGGAACAATCGTTAAAAACGAAAAAATCGCCGACAATATCCACGCGGTTACCTTTGCGCTTAGCGAAGATATCAAGGTGCGCTGTGGGCAGTTCGGCAATATCGCCGTTGGCGGAACGCATTTGCTCCGCCGCCCGATTGCTATTTGCAAAGTTGAGGGCAGAGAAGTAACTTTTTGCTATCAAATCAAAGGCGAGGGTACGCAAAAGCTCAAAGATATGGAAGTGGGCGCAAAGCTGAACGTTTTGATGCCCCTTGGTAACGGTTTTTACCTTGAAGAACACGAAAAGAAAGTGGCGCTTGTCGGTGGCGGCGTGGGGGTATTTCCTTTGATTTCCGTCTTGCGTGAATATGCGCCTACGAAAGAGATTGCGGCGTATATCGGTTATAGAAATAAGGGCGCGGTTTGCGGCGTGGAAGATTTTGCAAAAGCGCAAAAATTTATCGCTGTTACCGACGACGGCAGCTACGGCGCACAGATGAACGCGGTGCAGGCGTTTGCGGCGGATTTGGAAAAAGGCAACCGCCCCGACGTCGTGCTTGCTTGCGGACCTACGCCTATGCTCCGTGCGCTTAAAGTGCTTGTGGAAAAGGAAAATATTCCTTGTTACGTGTCCTTGGAAGAGCGTATGGGTTGCGGTATCGGCGCGTGTCTTGTGTGTGTTTGCGACATGACGAACGGCAAGCGTGCGCGCGTGTGCAAGGACGGCCCTGTGTTTAACGCAAAAGACGTAATTTTATAAAGTGATTGCGGGGACGTACCCCGTTAAAAGGAAAAAAGTATGGCAAATTTATCAGTAAATCTTTGCGGAATCAATTTCAAAAATCCCGTCATTGCGGCGTCGGGGACGTACGGGTTCGGGCGTGAGTTTAACGAACTGTACGATATCGGAAAAATCGGTGGCGTATCGACGAAAGGGCTGACCAACGAACCTCGTTTGGGGAATCCCGTGCCCCGCATTGCGGAATCGCGTGGGGTAATTCTCAACGCTGTCGGGTTACAAAATCCCGGCGTGGAACACTTTATCGAAAACGATTTAGAGTGGTTGAAAAGCACGGGTACGGTCGTCATTGCCAACGTCGCGGGTAAGACGTTGGAAGATTATGAAAAAATCTGTGCGCGGTTGAACGGCTTGGTGGATATGATTGAGCTGAATATATCCTGCCCCAACGTAAAGAGCGGCGGTATGGCGTTTGGGATTAAGCCCGAAACGGTGGAAGAGGTAACGCGCGTTGCAAAAAAAGGCGCAAAAGATACGCCGTTAATCGTCAAATTGTCCCCCAACGTAGAAAGCATTGCTGCAAACGCGCAGGCTGCGGAAAGGGGTGGCGCGGACGCCGTTTCGCTGATTAACACCCTGACGGGTATGGCGATTGATATCGAACGCAGAAAACCGATTATTGCCAACAACACGGGGGGCGTATCGGGCGCGGGCGTAAAGCCGATTGCGGTTCGTATGACTTACGAGGCGGCGCAGGCGGTAAAAATTCCCGTAATCGGTATGGGCGGTATCACGTGTGCAGAGGACGCTATCGAATTCTTGATGGCGGGGGCAACGGCGGTGCAGGTCGGCACGGCGAATTTCACCGACCCGTATGCAATGCCCAAAATTATCGACGGGCTTAACGCTTGGTGCGATAAGCACAATATTGCAAACGTATCCGAACTGACGGGTGTTTTACAATTAAATCAAAGATAAGTACAGATTA
This sequence comes from Candidatus Scatosoma sp., assembly GCA_045594165.1. Classification (GTDB taxonomy): domain Bacteria; phylum Bacillota; class Clostridia; order Christensenellales; family Borkfalkiaceae; genus Scatosoma. Next base: position 1,328 of record JAZNXZ010000179.1, on the reverse strand, counting down.
GGAACAAGGAGAACAATCATGGCATACACGTACAAAGAAGAATTTATCCGTTTTATGGTAGACAACGGCGTTTTGAAATTCGGCGAATTTACCTTAAAGAGCGGCAGAATTGCCCCCTATTTTATCAATACGGGCAATTATAAGACGGGCAAACAGCTTGCAAAACTCGGCGAATATTACGCGGCTTGCATCCACGATAACGGATTGCAGGCGGAAACGCTTGTCGGCCCTGCGTATAAGGGGATTCCTCTGTCCGTAGCAACGGCGGTGGCTATGTACCACAATTACGACACGGAAGTCAATTATTGCTTTGACAGAAAGGAAGTCAAAGACCACGGCGAAGGCGGGCTTTTCGTCGGCAAACAGCTGGTAGACGGCGAAAAGGTTATCATTATCGAGGACGTTATGACCAGCGGTAAGGCGTTGCGTGAAATTCTGCCGAAATTAGAGGCAGCGGCAAAGGTAAACGTAGTGGGTATGATTATCTCCGTTGACCGCAGAGAAAAGGGCTTGACTAGCGATTTGTCGGCGGTTTCCGAGGCGAAAAAAGAATTCGGTATCGACGTGTATTCCGTCGTAACGATGGACGATATCATTTCTGCAATCGAAAAGGGCGTCGTAGACGGCAAAGAACATCTCGACGCAATGTACGCTTACCGTAACAAGTACGGCGCAAAATAAGCAAAGCCCCGCTAACGTATCCGTTTGACGGGCGGGAACAGCCGTTTTTCTATGCGTGTGGGCGCAAAGGTCGGCGTCGTGGCGCGGGTATCGAATACGTGCGCCGCAGACAGCGCTAAAACAACGGCAAACAGAAAACAAATGGCGGTTATAAACAGTTTTTTATGCATATTTGCAGTATGTCGTAAAGAGCGGAAAATTATGTAAAAACCCACGCGAAAGCGTCGGGGTAAAGGTAGAGATATTATGAAAAAAATCATTTTGACAGGGGATAGACCTACGGGAAAATTGCATATCGGACATTACGTAGGCTCGCTCAGACGCCGCGTAGAATTGCAAAACAGCGGCGATTTTGAAAAAATCTATATCATGATAGCGGACGCGCAGGCGTTTACGGACAATTTCGACAACCCCGATAAAGTGCGCGCGAACATTACGGAAGTTGCGCTCGATTATCTTGCGTGCGGTCTTGACCCCAACAAATCGACGATTTTTATTCAGTCGCACGTAGAACAGCTTACCGAGCTGACGTTCTATTACATGAACTTGGTAACGCTTTCCCGTTTGGAGCGCAACCCGACGGTAAAGACGGAGTTAAAACTGCGCAATTTTGAAGGCTCGATACCGATGGGCTTTTTGACCTATCC
>JAZNXZ010000178.1:0-5244 GCA_045594165.1 Candidatus Scatosoma sp. | reverse complement strand
CAATCTTCCCTTTTTCCTTTCCTTAGATACGCCGAGCCACGCAGTTTATCCCCGCCGAGAAAAAAAGAAAACGCTCAGTATCCCACCGAGCGTCATTATTTTCATATTTAGTTGTATGGCGCATCCGATTTATCTTTTCACCTGTTTTGTGCATGCCATACGCTGCGTGCCGACCTTTCGTCGCTTTCTTTTCAGGCTACTTTCTTATTTTACGCCCTCGTTATGCTGGTTCATTGGACTGTTACCTTCCTTTATCTTCTTTGTTAAAGTACCGTTCGTAGCGATAAGTCATCTTACCGTACCTCCTTTAACTTTTTTCATTTTTCTCTTTGTACCGTTCCCGATGCCTTAACACCGGCTAACGCCGTACGTCGGAGTATCCTTCTTTTCCGTTTTTTTCATAGTGGACCTCCTCCTTTTACTTTCCGCCTCTATCGCTTGGCGGAGCGCTTTCGAAGTATGCCGTGGTTTTTTCAAACCGCTTGGTTCACTTTGTTTTCTCTTTTATTAGGCTTTTGCCTCCAAATGGGAAGGAATCATCGCTTTTCGTACCCTCCTTTTCTTTATTTTTTCGCCGCATCCCTACGGCCCTTTTGCCGACTCTTCGGCTGAACACTAATTGTGCATCGGTATATTCTCCGTTAATTTTTGAAAGTTCCAAACATTTTTTGTTCGTTTCTTTCTTTTTGTACCTTTATTATAACAGGTATTTTGGATTTGTCAAGGGGTTTTTGAAAAAAATTTTGCAAAAATCGAAAAAAATTTTTAGGCAACCTTTTTCGCCCGCCTTTTATGGCTACGCCATAAGCCATACGCACGACTTTTATTTTCTGGGATAGGGCTGTTCCTCGTCCGTCAATCCTACAATATAATCCACCGAAGTTTCAAAAAGAACGGCAAGTTGCTTTAATATTTCTATGGACGGCTCTCTTACCCCATTTTCATACTGCGAATAGGTGTTTTGCTTTATATGCAATTTGTCGGCAATTTCTTCCTGCGTCAAATTACAAGATTTTCTTATTTTTTTTAGATTTTTCATGTTTTGATTATATATTATCTCACGCTGAGATGTTGACAATTATCTCAATTTGTGATATAATGTACGAAAACGTCGATTCGGCGAAAACAGAAAGGAGATGTTATTATGAGTTTGGTTGCAGCAAGATGTACACAATGCGGGGCAAATATTGAGGTAGACCCCACGAAAGAGGCGGGCATATGCCCTAATTGTAATACGGCGTTTATCATTGAAAAGGCAATTAATAATTACAACGTAAACTATAACATTAATAATGCGAATATTACGATAAACCACAATTTGGATAAGAGCGTAAGAATTTTATGCCCCGTTTACCAAGGGCAATTATTCAACAATGCCTGCATTGCCTATAATAATGAAACGGGAGCGGAATTAGCAAGATGCAGACAAGGGGAAACGTTATCGTTTAACCTTACGAAACCTACGCAAGTAAAAGTTGTGGTGAAAGGTTCTTTTGGAAAACCGGTTGAAATTATGAAACCTGGCGAAAGATATAAAATCGGTTACCGCGGCTTTGGAAGAGTGTATTTGGCAAAAGTGGATATGCTGTAATTCTTTTCATATAGCGCGCAATAATTTTTCAAAAAAACTTTGTTCTTTTCAAACCAAAAGGCAACGGATTTTTCCGTTGCCTTTTCCTTTATACTATTCTAAAAATTTTCTAAAAGAATTTATCCGCCGTCTTTTTTCTCGGTTTTTGCCGTTATTCTTCCACTTTTTTTGCAAAATGCCGCAACAGAGCAGGGTCGCGGAGCAATACGCCGCCGCCCAAAACCGTAGCGAACTGCGGTTCTTCGCAAACGCGTTGCCGCATACCGAGGTTTGCGCCGATATATTGCGGTACGTGCGGAATTTTCATCACACCGCCCGACAAATACACGCCGTTGCGGTTGACGATAGCCGCCACTTCGGCGGGCAAAATCCGTAAAACTTCCACCGCGTATTCCATAATCTTATTCACGTACGCGCGTATACAATCGGTCAAATCCCCAGCCTGCACAGACGCCGCCGACGGTTTGCAGGTTTCCAAAGAACTGCCCTCCGCCACCACCGTACCCAACGCGCTGGGCGAAAGCGAACCGATTTCGTTTTTGATTTTTTCCGCCGTCAACGCCCCGACGAGCAGTTTGTTGTTGTTCGCAATTTTAGAAATGATATTCGCGTCCATATTATTGCCGCCAACGTTGATGGAAATCCCCGCGATAATGCCGTCCGCCGATACCACCGCCGCGTTGGACACACCGCCCCCGATATCCAGACAGAACACAGGCTCGGCATCCGTCAGCACCGCCCCCGCGCCCAAAGCCGCCAAATAGGGCTGTTCCACAAACCATACCTTTTTCAAGCCGCACTCTTCCACCAAGTTCGCATACCCCGAAAGTCCTCTATCGGAAATACCGCAAGGCACGGAAATCAAAACTTGCGCGCGCTTCAATGCCGACGCTTTCAACCCGATACGGGACAAAAATTCCTTTAACATCACCTCGGCAAGGCGCATATTGACGATTTCACCCTCGTATATAGGATAGACAATCGTCGTGCGCTCCGCCGTTTTCCCGATTAAGTTTTTAGCTTCTTTCCCGATTGCTTTTACCGTTTCTTCGTTTCCCACAATCGCCACGCAAGACGGCTCGGCAAGCACCACGCCGCTGTTGGTGTCCGCGCGGTAAATTTTCGTCATGGACGAGCCTAAATCGATTGCCAATTTTATCATAGTTCTTCCTCCAAATCCCCGTTTTGATAGGGGCAGGTACGCGTTGAACGCGTTTTTGCGCCTTTTTATACGCTTGTCTTTATTTCGTCTATCAGTTCTTTGCAAAGTTCCAACGGCAAGCCCACGACGTTAGAAAAACTGCCGTCGATTTTTTCAACCAACCCACCGTCTTGTATGCCGTACGCGCCCGCCTTATCCATCGGCGAACCCGTCGCCACGTACGCGGCTATCTTCTCTTCCGTCAACGGATAAAAATGCACTTTCGTACACGCCGCCGCCGTAATCTTCGACGCGCCGCCCTTGCAAGGATAGACAATGCATACCCCCGTAAGAACCTCGTGTACCCGCCCCGACAACGCGCGGAGCATCCTTGCCGCGTCCTCTTTATCGCGGGGTTTTCCCAGCACTTCGCCCTCCAACACCACGACCGTATCCGAACCAAGCACCGCTTTCCCTTTCGCCTCGGGCAAAGCCGCTACTTCCATCGCCTTTTGCTCCGCCAAAGTTTTTACCATCTCTTCGGGAGAAAGTCCGCCGTCCGCGCGTTCCTCGCCGCGCGCGGGAATAATTTCAAATTTTTCAATCAGCTCCGCCAAAAGTTCCTTGCGCCGCGGAGAGGCGCTTGCCAAAATCCACTCCATACCGTACTACCCGTACTATGAAAGAAGCCGCTCCTATTCGGGCGGCTCTTTTGCCTTTTACAAAATTTCGAGATTTTTTCTAAACGCTCTCTTAAATTCAGGATTTGCCGCCTCAGCGTCGCGGATTTCCAACGCCGCGTCCCCGGCAACGATTGTCTTCATAATCACCGAATCCCCCAGCACGTCGCAGTTCAACCCCGTAACCATACCGCAATGCGTGCGGTCCAAACTCTCTGCAATGCGGAGCAAAACGCCCAACTTTTTCACGGCGTCCAAATCCTCTTCCGTGACGATATCCTTATATTTTTGCCACTCAATCATAGGCACGTCCTCGTGGTTATGGCAACCTGCCACAAACGCCGCCAACACGATTTCGCGATGCGTCGCGCCGTAAATGGACGAGTTCAAAATGGTATACCAGCTATGTCTTGCGTGGTTATAATATTTCATTTTCATACCGCAGTCGTGCAAGCTCGCCGCAATCTTCAATACTTTGAGATATTGACGGGAGAATTTATGCAACACACGGAGCTGTTTGAACAGTTGCACCGACAGCATCATAACGTGTTCTACGTGTTTCGAATCGCACTCGTAATACTTCACCAAACGGTCGAGCGAATAACCCAAAACGTCGGAAATCGGTTTTTCCGTCGTAATCGGCAACGCCTGATTTATCATCAACCCTTCGCGGAGTCCGCAACCGCCGATGGTGAAATTTTCAACGTTCATATAATCCACAAACGATTTTACAATCGCCATTGCCGCAGGCATAATATCCGCACGGGCAGGGGACAACCCTTTGATTTTTTTACGCTTGTCTACGTCTAACGCCTTGAGCATGTCGTAAATACCCGTAAAATCTTCGGTTGCCAACTTGTAATTGTGCGCCATGTCCAAAGGATATTTTCTGACCAGCTTACTGATTTTGAACAAGTTTCTAAACGAGCCGCCCACACCAATCATCTGCGTTTCGGGGTCGATTTCTTTCAGCCAAGGCAATTTTTTCAGCTGTTCGGTGAAAAATTCTTCCACGTGCGCCGCCGCCTCTTGGGGGGTGGGGTCGCTTGCAAACAAATCGGTAAGCGTTACCGCGCCGAACGGCAAGTTTGCATACCCCAACACGTTTCTGCGGTTATAATACACGATTTTCGTACTGCCGCCGCCGATTTCCAAAATCAAACCCTTGGGGATATCCATCGAGTTGATTACGCCGCGATACACAAGCAGCGCCTCTTCTTCCTCGGACAACACGCGAATGCTGATATTGCAGCTCACCTGAATTTCATCCAAGAACGAACGCTGATTTTTCGCACGGCGAACCGCCGCCGTACCAACGGCGATAATTCTTTCCACGCCGCGCGCGTCGCAAAGTTTTTTGAACATTTTCAGCGTCTTAATCGTCTCCGCGATACGTTGCGGTTTCAAAAACCCGTCGCGATCCATATCTTGACCAAGACGAACGCTTTCTTTCAATTCGTCCACCACGACGTAATGCCCTTCCGTGAACATGTCCACGATCAACAGGCGCGCCGTATTCGAACCCAAATCAATAATACCGATCTTTTCCACTTCTTCTACCTCTGTCTACCGCCGCCTTCCTTGGCGGCACGTGTGTATTTCTCTGCTTTTCCTAACCTTATCGGGCTTTTCCGTGCCCACAGCGCCATCTAAAACACAGGCGCACGCACAGCAATTTCCCACTTTGAATTTCCCATAGTTTACCACATAAAAGGCATTTTGTAAATACCCTTTTGAAAAATTTTTCTTTCTTTTGCTTAAATTTTTTCATTTTGGACAATTTGCGACGGTTTTTTCGTGCATTTTGACAAAGCAACCGCCTCGCGCAGGCG
>JAZNXZ010000177.1:0-4654 GCA_045594165.1 Candidatus Scatosoma sp. | reverse complement strand
GGGTTTGCCTCAAACGCCACGATATCGCCCTGTTCGTTGCGCGTGATGCTTACCAAATCTTCGTACCGCATTTCGTCGCTGAGCGTGTAATACACTGCGTCGTTGACGGCGACCGTCGTACTGGCGCGCATGGTCGCTTCGCTGATGGAAATTAATACGCGCGTGACGTTGCGCTGAAAGTATAAAAACAGCCCGACGGACAGCAAAAGGACAACGAAAATAAAACACAAAATACGGCGTTTGCTAAACAGCTTGCGCTTTCTTTTTTTGCGTTTTTTGCCATATTCGGGAAGGTCGTACTGCGCCCTTTTCACGTGTGCAGTAATTTGCGGATCTCGGCAAGGATATTTTTCGTGCCGTTCGGTTCTTCGTGCTCTTGCAGGCGGATAAACGTTTCCTTATCGGCAAACGCCGCTTTGATTTCGGGCAGAAGTCTATGCAAATCCTCTTGGGATAGAACGCGGCACAGCCCTTTTTTGCGGAAATACTCGGCGTTTTGTATCTGATCGCCGCGCGACGCATGGGCAAGGGGGACGAAAATAGCAGGCTTTTTCAACGCCATGATCTCAAACAGAGCGCCAGCGCCGGCACGGGATAAAACAAGGTCGGCACAGGCGTACGCCCCACCCATGTCCGCAATGAATTCTTCTTGGATGTAATTTTTGATGTTGCTTTCCACACGATTATCCTTGCCGCAAATATGCAAAACGGTGCAAAATTCCGTCAATGCTTTGATATGCGAACGGACGGCGGTATTGAGCGCTTTGCTACCGCTGCCGCCGCCGAGGACAAGTAAAACTTTTTCGTCCTGCGAAATACCGTATTGCTCTCTTGCGGCAATACGGGTTGCATTGAATAGACTGCGGCGCAAGGGTGCGCCTACGTATTTTCCATTTTTGAACCGCTGTGCAGTTTCGGGAAAGGAAGTCAGTATAAGGTGGCATTTTTTTGCAGCCAAGCGGTTGGCAAGGCCGGCGGAAAGGTCGCTTTCGTGGGTAAGGCAGGGGATACGCAGTCGCCGCGCCGCGTGGATAACGGGCAGAGCAACGTAACCGCCTTTGGAAAAGACGAGGTCGGGTTGAAAAATTTTGATGCCGATTTCTGCCTGTTTTACGGCGCGTTGAAAACTGAAAGGGATTTTTATATTTTTCCAAAACGCAGAAAAACCGCCGCCGCGGATGAGCTTTGGACAGGATATTTCGTAATAGGGGATTTTGCGCGCGGAAATCAGCCCTTTTTCGATGCCGTCCGTGCCCATATAGCAAACGTCGTGCTCTCCGCTTTGGAGAATTTCGTCGATTAAGGCAAGGTTGGGGATAACGTGTCCTGCGCTGCCGCCGCCCGTAAACAGAATTTTTTTCATACGCACCGCCTTTATTAGCTTATAGTCGTTCAATATTATTATAGACGGCGGCATTTTTGAATATTCCAAAAAAGAAAAAGGCGTGAAAAAACCGACGGCGTTCACCGTCGGTCAAAATCTGTAAAATTTACCGATACAAAGCGCAAACCTTTGCTGCGTATTCGGCTACGCGATTGCAAAGTTCTTGGGGCGCAACGACCTTAATATGGCAACCGAAACTCATTATTTTTTGTACCAACGTTTCGTCGTCGGGCAGGGTAACTTCGGCTTGCCATTTTCCGTTTTTCAGACGCACGTTTTCCACGCCCAACCAATCGAGCGCGTCGGCAAAAGCACTTTCGCTGATTTCAAAGCTTGCCGTTACCGTTTTTTCGCTCGTCCAATAGGTCAAGGGGATATCTTCGCGGGCAAAGGGGCGTTTGGTAAAAATTTCGTCCGTCTTTGACGCTGCAAAAATTCTGCCCAAACGGAACAGTCGGAAAGCGCGCTGTTTATGACAGAACGCAAACACGTACCACACGCCTTGCTTAAACACGAGTACGTGCGGTTCTATTTTTCTTTGCGTTTTTTCGCCCATACGGGAGTGGTATTCGATATCCAAAACAATCCTATCTCGGATACTTTCTTCTACCAAACGCATTTTTTCGGAAAAAGTATGCGTGTCCCCCCAACCGCTGCCGTCTATCAAGATATTACCGATTTCGCCTGAAAGAGTGATATCGCGCGCCTCTGCTTTTACCTGTGCGGATAATTTGCGCTTTGCCGCCAAAAAACGTTCTTGTGGGAACTGCGAATATATGGTGGCAAGTGCCTCAATCGCCGCCTCGTACTCGTCTACCGTCATAAAACCCATAGGCAATTTATAATTGTCCGAAATGTAAATACCGCCGTTTCTGCCGCGTTTGACGTATACGGGGATACTGTTGGACATTAAATCGATATAACGGTATACCGTCCGTTGCGAAATTTCGTGCTTTTCCGCCAAATACGGCGCAGTTACTTTGCGTTTTGCCAAAAGGTCAAATAAGATAGCAATCAAAATAGAAAATTTCATTATTTCCTCAAAAAAGTTGAATTTTTGTAAAAATATTTTAACATATATGACAAGTGTTGTCAAGTTTATTGTGGTATTCTTTTCTTATAAAAACAAAAAAGGCGGTAAAAATTATGTCGCAATTTGAAGAATACGTAGCACAAATGGAAGAAAGACGGGCGCAGGAAAAGCGCGCGGCGTTCAATGCCGTGTTGGCAAAAGGTTTGCGGGAGAAAACGCATGCGGAATCGGTGTCGGCGTTATACGCGGCGTTGACCTTTGTAGGTGGAGTTTCGGACGTTTTAACGCCCGTAACCGCGGAAAGAACCCTACAAGCCGTCTTCTAAGACGGTTTTTACTTGCATGGCAGGAAAAACACGGAAAAATGCTTGACAAAGGTGTCTAAAAATGTTACATTGTATAATAATAATTTGCTCGGATAAGAGTACTGTGGAAAAGGAGTAAAAACAATGGCAAACGTAATGGATACGCTCCGCGCTCGCGGTTTTGTAAAACAGACGGTATACGAAGAAGAGTTATACGAAAAACTCGGCAAGGAAAGCGTGCCTTTTTATATTGGATTTGACCCTACGGCTGACTCGTTGCACGTTGGGCATTTCATGCAACTTATTGCAATGCATCACATGCAGCAGGCAGGACATAAACCCATTATCTTGATTGGCGGCGGTACGGCAATGGTGGGCGACCCGTCGGGCAGAACGGATATGCGTTCTATGATGACGAAGGAAACGATTCGCCATAACGTCGAGTGTTTCAAAAAGCAGATGTCGCGCTTTATCGATTTTGAAGGGGAAAACGCGGCAATCGTCGTAGACAACGGCGATTGGTTGCTCAATCTCAATTATATTGATTTCTTGCGTGAAATCGGTACGCATTTCTCCGTCAACAAAATGCTGACGGCGGAGTGCTTTAAGCAACGTTTGGAACGCGGTTTGTCTTTCTTGGAGTTCAATTATATGTTGATGCAAGGGTACGATTTCCTTGTTCTTTACAGAAAGTACGGCTGTCAGTTGGAGCTTGGCGGCGACGACCAATGGAGCAATATTTTGGCGGGTGCAAACCTGATTCGCGTTAAGGAACAAAAACCTGCGTTTGCAATGACGTTTACCCTGTTGACGACCTCGGATGGTAAGAAGATGGGGAAGACGGCGAAAGGCGCTGTTTGGCTTGACGAAAATAAAACGACGCCGTACGAGTTCTATCAATATTGGCGCAATATTGCGGACGACGACGTGGAAAAGTGCATGAAGTTGCTCACGTTCTTGCCCTTGGAAGAGATTGAACAGCTTTGCGCGCACCGCGACGAACGCATCAACAAGGCGAAGGAAGTATTGGCGTACGAGCTGACGAAAGAGGTGCACGGCGAAGAAAAGGCAAACTTGGCGCAAAGTCAGGCAAAGGCGGCGTTTGGCGGCGCGGATGCAGAACTTTTGACCAAAGAAGTTTCGGGCGTTGCGACGGTGGTAGACGCTATGGTAGCCACGGGCGTAGCAAAATCGAAAGGCGAGGCAAGACGTTTGATTGAACAAGGGGGCGTATCGGTGGACGATACCAAAGTTACCGACGCAAACATGCCGATTCCCAGCAACGAATTCGTTTTGCACAAGGGGAAGAAAGTACACCTGAAAGTGGTGGTTAAATAAGATAAAAGCAGAGCGGCGGAAAAATTTCGCCGCTCCCTTTATTGACAAGATACCGCAGGTATGGTATAATGGAAAAAAGCGGAAAAAGGAGAGGGAAATGGAAAAATCGGTGCGGACGGTCTTTGCCCGTCACGAAAGCGAAAAAATCATAGAAAAATCCCGATTTATCACCTTTTCCGCACACGTAGAAAACGAGGAGGAGGCGCGTTCGTTTATCGCGGAAATCCGCTCGAAACACTCGCTTGCCACCCACGTATGTTACGCGTTTATTTCGGACAAGACGGGGCATTTGCAACGCTTTTCAGACGACGGCGAACCGCAAGGGACGGCAGGTGTGCCGATTTTGGAAGTATTAAAGGCGAAAAAGCTGTTTGAAACGGCGGTTGCGGTCGTGCGGTATTTCGGCGGCGTAAAGCTGGGCGCAGGCGGTTTGGTGCGCGCGTATTCGTCGTCCGCGGCGGAAAATTTAGACGGCGCGGACATCCGCGTTTTAGAAATGTGCCGAGAATACGTCCTTACCGTAGATTATACGGGAATTGACGGCGTGCAAAAATATCTTTCCACGCATGCGTGCAGTCTGCTTTCTACCGATTA
>JAZNXZ010000176.1:0-7487 GCA_045594165.1 Candidatus Scatosoma sp. | reverse complement strand
CATAACCACCCGACGGAAATCGAACCGTTTGGCGGCGCGGCAACCTGCTTGGGCGGCGCTATTCGCGACCCGCTGAGCGGCAGAACGTACGTATATCAAGCAATGCGTATCACGGGTGCGTCCGACCCCAGAGAAAAATTGGAAGATACCTTGGCGGGTAAATTGCCGCAGCGTGCTATTACGCAACGTGCGGCGGCAGGTTTCTCCTCCTACGGCAACCAAATCGGTTTGGCGACGGGTATCGTCGACGAAGTATATCACGAGGGTTACAAGGCAAAACGTTTGGAAACGGGCTTTGTTGTTGGCGGCGCAAGAAAGGAAATGGTCTACCGTGAAACGCCTAAGGCAGGGGACGTAATCGTTCTTTTGGGCGGCGAAACGGGACGTGACGGCTGCGGCGGCGCAACGGGTTCGTCTAAGGCGCACGACGCACACTCGGTAGAAACGTGCGGCGCGGAAGTGCAAAAGGGCAACGCGTTGACGGAAAGAAAATTGCAACGTTTGTTCTTAAATAAAGAGGCTACGCGTAAGATTAAAAAATGTAACGACTTCGGCGCAGGCGGGGTATCGGTTGCGATCGGCGAACTTGCGGACGGGTTGAATATCGATTTGGACAAAGTGCCTAAGAAATACGAGGGCTTGAACGGTACGGAACTGGCAATTTCCGAATCGCAAGAACGTATGGCGGTGGTTATTGACGCTAAGGACGTAGACGCGTTTATCGCGCTCGCGGCGGAGGAAAACCTTGCGGCTACGCCCGTTGCGGTCGTTACGGACACGGGCAGGATGAAGATGTTCCTCAAAGGCAAGGCAATCGTGGACATCTCCCGTGATTTCCTCAATACCAACGGTGTGAAACAAGAGGCAAACGTAGAAATCGACGACGAAATTACGACTTGGTTTGACAAGAAATCGGGGTTAAACTTTGCGGAAGAAACCAAGAAAGTTTTGTCCGACCTCAACGTATGCGCAAAGAAAGGCTTGTCCGAAACGTTCGACTCGACTATCGGTGCAAGAACGGTATACATGCCTTGGGGCGGTAAGACACAGCGTACGCCCGCAATCGCCATGGCGGCAAAAATTTGCGGCGGCGAAACGGACGTTTGTACGGTATCGGCGTACGGCTATTCGCCTTATCTTATGGAAACCAGCCCCTTTATCGGCGCAATCTATTCTATCGTAGCGTCCGTGTCCAAAGTGGTGGCAACGGGTGCGAAATACAGCGATATCCGTCTGACGTTGCAGGAATTCTTCCAACGCATGACGGGCGAGGCAAAAGTATGGGGTGTACCCGCGTCCGCGCTTCTTGGCGCAGTATCCGCGCAAATCGGTTTGGGGCTTGGCGCAATCGGCGGTAAGGACAGCATGAGCGGTACGTTTGAAAGTATTCACGTCCCCCCGACGCTCATTTCGTTTGCGCTTGCGCCCGCAAAGGCGAGCAAACTCATTACCAACGTTTTGAAGGGCGGCGAAAAGCTGTATCATATTCCCGTACCGAAGGACGAAAATTCCGTTCCTGATTTCGAGCAGTTGAAAAAGGTATACGGCGAAGTATTCAAAAATATCGAAAGCGGTAATATTACGTTTGCGACGGTTGTCGAAAACGGTGGTATCGGTGCGGCGGTTATTAAATCGGCGCTCGGCAACAACGTGGGCGTGAACTTTGCAATGAACGCAAACGAGCTTTACAGCGAGGGTTACGGCGATTTAATCGTTTCCCTGAAAGACGAAAAGGCGCTTTGCAGTTGCGTAAACAAGCAATACGTGGGCGAAGTTTGCGGCAATGCGTACGTATGCGGTAAGGAAAGCGTATCGTTGGACGGCGCGGCTTGCGCGTATATTAGCCCCTTAGAAAGCGTATTTGCAACCACCGCTCCCGCAGAGGGCAAAGCAGAGGCGTGTGATTACACGGCAGGTGCAAAGTACAGCAATATCACAACGAAAATTGCAAAACCGAGAGTATTTATTCCCGTATTCCCCGGTACGAACTGCGAACTGGATACCGCGCGCAAGTTTATTCTTGCGGGCGCAGACGTAGAAACGGTCGTTGTTCGCAACCGTAGCGCACAGGATATTGAAGACAGCGTAGAACGTATCGTAAAGGCGATTAAAAACGCAAATATCGTGGCGTTCCCCGGAGGGTTCTCGGGTGGTGATGAGCCGGACGGCAGCGGTAAGTTTATCGCAACGACCTTCCGCAATCCGTATATTGCAGAACAGCTGGAAGAACTTTTGAATAACCGCGACGGTTTGGCGCTGGGTATTTGTAACGGTTTTCAGGCTCTTATCAAGCTTGGTTTAGTACCGTATGGGCATGTAACGGAGATGACGGCGAATTCGCCCACGCTGACGTTCAATAATATTTCTCGCCACGTATCGACGGTGGTGGACGTTCGTGTGGCGTCTAATCTGTCGCCTTGGCTCTCCGCATGCAAAGTCGGCGAGGTTTACAAAGTACCCGTATCCCACGGCGAAGGTAAAATTGTTGCTCCGACGGCAGAGTTGGAAAAGATGAAGGCAAACGGTCAAATAGCAACGCAGTACGCCGACCTTAACGGTAACGCGACGATGGTTTCGCCGTTCAACCCTAACGGCTCTATGTGGGCGATTGAGGGTATTACGTCCCCCGACGGCAGAGTTTTGGGTAAGATGGGACACAGCGAACGTATCGGCGACAATTTGTACAAGAACGTCGAAGGCAACTTCGATATGAAGATTTTCGAAAGCGGCGTTCAATATTTCAAATAAGCAAAAACAACTGCCCCAAAGGGTTTGTAGGAGGGGAAACGTGATTGATTTTCATACGCATATATTGCCCCACCTTGACGACGGGGCAAAGGATACGGCAATGTCGGTGGAAATGCTCCGCGCGGAAATAGCGCAGGGCGTTACCACGGTGCTTTGTACGCCTCATTATTACGGAAAACGCTATCCCGACAAATTTTTGTCCCAGCGTAAGGCGGCATACGAGCATTTGAAAGAGCGTATGCCCGAAGGGATTGCTATCCGTTTGGGTGCAGAGGTGCATTTTACGGGTATCAACGTTCCCGAATACGAACAGCTTTGCAAGCTCGCGATTGACGGCACGAAATATATTTTATTAGAGTTGCCGTTCGTGGAAAAATGGACGGACAGATTGTTGCCTGCCATTGCTGATTTCGTATACGATACGGGGTATACGCCGATTATTGCGCACGTGGAACGCTATCGCGAAGTTTTGAAAAAGCCCGCTATCGTGTCGCAATTAATCGATATGGGCTGTCTGATACAGGTCAACGCGCGCGCGTTTACGGAAAAGAGAGAAAAGAAATTTGCATTTGCGTTGTTAAAACACGGTTTCGTGCATTGTATCGGCTCGGACGCGCACGACTTGGGCAGGCGCTCGGTGGACCTTTTGACGGCGAAAGCGGCGGTGGAAACGGCGGGCTGTATTGAGCAATGGGAAAATGCGCAGTCGATTATGCAACGGGTGCTTAACGACGAGGAAATACACCTTCCGTTGGGTGAACCTATTAAAAAAAGGCTGGGCTCGTACCGTTAATTTGTGGAAATGCGTTTTAAGAACAGAAAAACGCGTTACAATAATAATAGAAAAAAAATAAAAGGAGAATAAAAAAATGGCTAAGATTACGGCAGATACTTTAATTGCAGATTGCCTGCAAATTAATCCAAACGCCCCTGAAATTTTGATGTCGGCGGGTATGCATTGTTTCGGTTGCGCTATGGCGCACGGTGAAACGGTTGCGGAAGCGGTTGCTGTACACGGTGAAGACCTGGACGCATTGCTTGCAAAACTCAACGAAGGCTTAGAAGACTAATTAAAAAAAGCGCGGTAAAAACCGCGTTTTTTTATTAAAGGATAGGGGATGGGACGAAAACAACAGGAATTATAATGCAGAATCGATAACACTTTTTTATAAAGAACGCCTTATTCGCAAGGCGTTTTCTTTTTGCATGGACGTTTAACAGAGGGAAAAAGAGAGTATTGTGATGCCTGTGTGAAATTGTTTATAAAAATGAAATAATTATTATATAATTATCTTTTTTCATGTTAAAATTATTGACTTGATGAAAAAAAGATGATAAAATTATTTTGTATAATTATTTTATTATGCGAAAGTGTCGTCAACCGTGCTTTTGCGGCGGCGCGATTTTCGCGGGAATAACGATAGGACGAAACGAAAGGTTATATAGATGCAGGTTGGATTTCAAAAATTCAAAAACAAACAAACGTGGATTACGGTAATCAACTGTTTGATTTGGGGCGTAGCGGCGGCATTACTTGCCCTCGGCTCGTTGTTGCTTGTTTCTAAATTGTTTAACCAAAAAATATACCTTTTGTTGTATGCATTAATTCCTTTTGTTGCTGCGGTGATTGCGGCGGCTATTGCGTATTTGATTTTTCATCAAAAGGATAAAAAGCTGGCAAAAGAAATCGACGAAGCATTTGCGCTCAGCGACAGAACGCAAACCATGTTGGAATTTGAGGGTAAGAAATCGAGTATGATTCGCTTACAGCGCGAAGATACGCATGCTCGCTTAAATGCATTGTCCACGTCGAAATTAAAATGGAAAGGATTGTGGGCGTGCCTGGTTTCTTTTGTATGCGCTGTGGCGGTATTCACAACGGGGTTGGCGATTCCCAAAAAGACGAACGCAGACGAAACTGTGCCTCCGCCGTCGCCTCCGCCGTCGGAAATCGTTTTTGAAATCACGAACAAACAAATAGCCGAACTGGCAACGTTGATTAGAAACGTAAAGGGTTCGAAAGCGGAAGACGCCGTAAAAACGTCGGTCGTAGCAGAATTGGAACAGTTGTTGAATGATTTAAGCGAAACGGACCTGACAAAAAAAATCGATACAGCAGAAGAATTGTATCCCGAACTCATGCGGATTATCGTCGTGATTGACGAATTTGTGGAAGAGCACAATACATACAAGAGAGTTTACGAAACAATTCGCGCCAGTGAAGTGGAAACGGTGCAACAATTTGCAATCGGTATCGGCATAAACGATATGACTACAATTTTCGATTTGTTACTTCCGATGTTTGAAAACGAAGAAGAGAGCAACGTGGCGGTCTTGGAAGAGGTCAACGTATTTGCGACGGAAATAAAGACGCGTTTTGCGTTGTTGGAAGAAAATGCGGAAGATGCGTTGATGGTTGCCGTTTCCAAATTTATTACGGATGCGGAAGGGGTTGCGGCTCTGAAACCTAAGAGCTATAACTACACGAAAGTCCTTGCGCAGTTGGATCGCATTATGAGCGACAATTTATTGCCGTTCGGTGCAGCGTTGACGCAGCAGACGGATAATCGTCAGGTAGTAAGCGACGCAATCGAAAAGCTGATTTCTATTTTCAAGCTGCCGCCAGAATGGATTCCTGATTGGGGCGGTAAGAGTTTGGTTGGATTAGACGGGTTCGAACAAGAGCCAGACGAACCGATAACCCCCGGCGACGGCATCATTATCGACGGCATACAGTATCCCAGCAACGAAACGGTGTACGATTATTACACAAAGAAGATCTGCGCATACGGCAAGGTATTTGAAAGCGATGCGCATAATTACAAAGCTGCAATCAATATGCTGATTGCAGAGGGGGTAGCTGACGGAACGATTGATCCAGAAACGGAAGAAATGCTCCGAAAATATTTGGACGAGCTTTCGGGTAGCCCCGCAAACGGCGAGGAATAAAGACGCATACGGTTACGATTGAAATTAAGGAAAAGCATTATGAAAACTATAAAACAATTTGAAGAGTCCCTTGGACAGCTTAAAGATGCGTTACATAAAGATTTGATAGAAAACGCAGAAAGAATTAAACTGATTCAAGCAAAATTGGATAGTTTTGGAAAAGAAACGGAACCGGAAAGTTGTCCGATAGAAGAAAAAATACCGCAAGAAGAAATTATCGAAAACGGAGAAGAAAGAGATTATATGGAAAACGTAGAAAGAGTAAAACAATTTAGCGAAAAGATTGCGCAAATCAAGCAGGAACTTGCAAAAGACGTCGTTGGTCAAGAAGAAATTATCAACAACGTTATTATCGCCATGATTGCAGGCGGCAACGTATTGTTGGAAGGTGTTCCCGGCGTAGGGAAAACGCGTTTGGTGCGTTCGCTTAGCCGCGTGTTCAAATTGCCTTTCTCGCGTATTCAGTTCACGCCCGATTTGATGCCCTCGGACGTTACGGGTACGGACGTTATCGAAAAAGATGAGAGCGGAAAAATGCAAACGGTTTTCCGTAAAGGTCCTATCTTCGCAAACTTGATTCTTGCGGACGAAATCAACCGTGCTACGCCCAAAACGCAATCGGCAATGCTCGAAGTAATGCAGGAGCATAAGATTACGATTGGGAAAAACAACTACGTTTTAGAAGAACCGTTTTTTGTATTGGCAACGGAAAACCCGATCGAACAAGACGGTACGTATCCTTTGCCGGAAGCGCAGATGGACCGTTTCATGTTCAAGCTGATTATGAAATTCCCTGCGCTTGAAGAATTGATGGATATCGTCAATATGACGCAGATTACGATGGCAGAAACGGCGGACACGGTGGTGGACGGTCAAACGGTGCTTAACATGCGCGCGTTGGCGGCTACCGTACCCGTACATAGCGACGCGTTGCGTTATGCGACGGAGTTGGTTACGAACACCCACCCCGAAGTAAACGGTGCGTCGGCAACGGCGAAAAATTATATCAAATACGGAGCGTCCCCGCGTGCGGCGCAGGCGCATATCACTTGTGCAAAGGTGCGCGCGCTTATGAACGGCAATTACAACGTATCTAAGGAAGATATCGACGCGTTGGCAGCACCCGTTCTGCGCCACAGAATTAAGATTAATTACAGCGCAGTCAACGAACATCTTAGCGTTGACGACGTGATCGCTCTGCTGATCAAAGAAACGAGAAAGACAACGAAGTAACGTTTATGGCAAAAGGGATTATCAACGAAGCGCTTTTGCAACAGATTGAAACGTTGCAGACGTTGCTTGAAAATAATATAGGCGGATTGTTTGGGGGAAACCGTAAGAGTAAAACGTACGGTTCTTCTTGCGAATTTGCCGATTATAGAGAATATATCGCAGGCGACGACATTACGAAAATCGACTGGAACGTGTTTGCGCGGACGGATAATCTGTACCAAAAGCTGTACTTAGACGAACGTCAGATGCATACGCGTATCTATATCGATGCCAGCCGCTCTATGAATTATGGGAAGAGTACGAAGGCAAATCAGGCGTTGCGGCTTGCGGCGGCGTTTGCCTATCTGTCCGTACACGAAATGGACAAAGTGTCCATATACGCCGTGCAGGGCAAGAAAATCCAAGAAATCGTTTCGGGCGTCGTAGGAAAAGACGCTTACGCGCAGAGCATATTTCAATTAAACAAAATCGAGTTTGACGGGGATAGCTATCTCAGCGATGCAATCTTGCAATCGAAAGTCGGCATGGGCGACGGTTTGTCGATTATTATTTCCGAC
>JAZNXZ010000175.1:0-9054 GCA_045594165.1 Candidatus Scatosoma sp. | reverse complement strand
ACCTATAAGGTGGCGGAAATGGTGGCGCTTTGCGATTATTTCCACGGCAAGGGTTTGAAAACGCGCTTGAATACCAACGGTCAGGGCAATCTCATCAACAAACGGGATATCGTGCCCGATTTGAAAGGAAAAATCGATTTTGTAAACATTTCGCTCAACGCGTCTTGTACGGAAAAATATCAGCCCATTTGCCGTTCGCAATTTGGAGAGGCAGGGTTTGCAGGCTTGATCGAATTTGCAAAAATTTGTCGCAGAAACGACGTGCCCTGCCGTTTTTCCATTGTCGATTGTATCGGCGAAGAGGAAGTAGAGGCGTGCAAACGGCTGGCAGAGAGCGTAAAAATTCCGCTCTACGTGCGTAAATATATTACGGATTCCTAATCAAACGACCTACCCATGTCTGCGTTCACGGTATTCGTGGACGCAAAATTTTATAAAAAGGAAGTAACCCCATGCAAGACCTTCGCGCGGTGTTGGAAAAACACGGCTTTCATTTCAAAAAGCAGTTCGGGCAGAACTTTATATCGGACACCAACTTGCTCCGCTCTATCGTAGAGGCGTCGGGGATTGATAAAAATACGACGGTGGTAGAAATCGGTTGCGGCGCAGGTACGCTCACGCGTGCGCTTGCCGAGGCGGCAAAACAGGTGTACGCCTTTGATATCGACCGCGATTTGCAACCCGTTTTGGCGGAAACGTTGGCGGGGCTTGAAAACGTAGAGGTCATTTTCCGCGATTTTAACAAGCTGAACTTAAAAGAGTTTGAAAAAGAGATAGAAGAATATACCATAGTTGCAAATTTGCCCTACTACATCACGACGCCTTTGGTGACGAAACTTTTGGAAGAAAGCGACAAAGTGCAAGGGCTGTCCATTATGGTGCAGGAAGAAGTTGCCGATCGGTTTTGCGCAAAAGAAAACACACCCGAATACGGTTCGATCACGGCGGCGATTGCACTCAAAGGTAGCGCAAAGGTGGTCAAGCGTGTTTCACGCAACCTGTTTTATCCCCGTCCCAACGTCGATTCGGCGGTGGTAAAAATTGAATTTGAGCGGGGACGTATCGCGGTGAAAGACGAGCGCGCCTATCGTCAAACGGTAAAATGTGCTTTCTTAAATCGCCGCAAAACGCTGGAAAACAATCTCGTCAATTTTTTCAAATTAACGCGTGAACAGGCAAAAGAAATCTTGAGTGAGGCAGGCGTGGAAGAAAAGGCGCGTGGCGAAACCCTTTCACCGGCACGGCTTGCAAAACTTTCCGACGTATTGTTGGAGAAAGGCGCAATAAAATTGTAAAGAAAAAAACTCTCGGTAAAAGCCGAGAGTTTTTTTAATACATTTTCGTCTTAAATAAATACGGTTACGCCGCAAAGGATACCGACGGCAAACCCTGCTGCCAAGTCGGAGGGATAATGCACACCGATGGAAAAACGGGTATACGCAAGCCCCAAACAGCAGAGCGCGAGCAACACGCCAAAGATGGGCAGGACGGAGAAAAAGACCATGGCGATTGCCGCCGCACAAGCGATATGGCGGCTGGGGAAAGAATCTCCGTCGCGATCTTTTTTAGGGACGAGCGGCGTGATATTCGCGCCGTTTTCCGAGTAAGGGCGGGGACGTTCTATGCCCAGGCGCAGAACGCTGACTAAAATCAAGGCGAGTGCCGGGGCAAAAAATACGGAAACCAAATCGTGCAAAGGGAATTTGTCGGATTTGACTGCATACAGCCACAACGCGGCATACGCCACGGCAAACACCCACGTCAGAGCGGTGTTAAAAAGTTTCAGCCAAGATATTCTTGCGGGGGACTCTTTATAGAACGATGCATTCTTTTCGTAGAGAGTTTTATAATTGTATTTCATAAAATCAGTATACCACAAAGCAAAAAGAATTGCAAGCGGTTGCATAAATATCCGACAATGCGTCTGGGGAAAGTTCTTCTAAAAGAAGAAAAAAATAAAAAAAAGAAAAAAACTGGTATTTTTTTGTCGAATTTTCATTGAAATAACACGAAAGTGTGATATAATTAAGAAAAACCTTTGGTAGGTGAAGATGTCTTATTTACTGGGTATCGACGTCGGTTCGACGACCGTAAAAACGGTGGTTTTGGAAGAAAAGACGGGCAAAATTTTATATTCTAGCTACGAACGGCATTTTTCGCGCGTAAAAGAGTGCGTTTTGTCTGCTTTGGAAAAGGTGGGTAAGGCGTTTGCGGGCGAAACGTTTCGCGCGGCAATCACGGGTAGTGCGGGCTTAGGGCTTGCAGAAAAGAGCGGCGTTTGTTTCGTACAAGAAGTGCAGGCAGCGTTCGGCGCGATTAAAAAATACCATGCGGACGCAGACGTAGCGGTGGAGCTTGGCGGCGAAGACGCAAAAATTATCTTTTTGACGGGCGGTGCGGAGCAACGTATGAACGGCAGTTGTGCAGGCGGTACGGGCGCGTTTATCGACCAAATGGCGACGTTGCTCGATATCACGGTGGACGAAATGGACGAGATGGCGTTGAAGGCGGAAAAGACCTATCCGATCGCGTCCCGTTGCGGCGTGTTTGCAAAATCGGACATTCAGCCCCTTATCAATCAAGGCGCGGCAAAGGCGGACATTTCCGCGTCCATTTTCCGCGCGGTGGTAGAACAGACGGTTTCGGGTTTGGCACAGGGCAGAAAAATCAAGGGCAAAGTTCTGTTTTTAGGCGGCCCGTTATATTTCTTAAAATCGCTGAGAAAAGCGTTTAAGGACACGCTTGGTTTGGACGAAAACCATGCGGCATTCCCCGAAAACGCGCCCGTTTTTATTGCTCTGGGCGCGGCGATTTCCGCGGCGGCAGAGCAGGCGGAAAGCATAGAAGATTTGCATAAAAAGATTCGCGAGTGCGAGGCGAAAGACGAGGTGGTGCGTGGCAAACCTCTGTTTGAAAACCGCGAACAATACGACGAATTTATTTCGCGGCACAAACGCAGCGATTTGGAATTTGCCGATATCCGCACGTACAAAGGCGACGCGTATTTGGGCGTGGATAGCGGCTCGACGACGACCAAACTCATGCTGATTACAGAGGATTGCAAGGTGCTGTATTCGCACTATCAATCGAACAACGGTCAGCCGCTCGATATCGTGGTGGCGCAGTTGAAAGAGATGTACGCGCTGTGCGGTCCGGACGTAAATATCCGCGGCGCGGCGGTGACGGGCTATGGCGAAGACATGATGAAAGCGGCGCTGAAAATGGATTTTGGCATCGTGGAAACGGTGGCGCATTTCAAGGCGGCGGTGCATTTCAATCCGTGGGTGGATTTTATTATCGATATCGGCGGTCAGGATATCAAATGCTTTAAGGTAAAGAACGGCGCAATCGATTCGATCATGCTCAACGAGGCATGCTCGTCGGGGTGTGGTTCGTTCATTCAAACATTCGCCAAAGCCATGGACATGGACGTGGAGAGCTTCGCCCGTCTTGGCTTGTTTGCGAAAAAACCCGTGGAACTCGGCTCGCGCTGTACGGTGTTTATGAACAGCGCGGTAAAGCAGGCGCAAAAAGAGGGCGCGAGCGTGGAAGATATTTCGGCAGGGTTGTCGTCGTCCATCGTCAAAAATGCCGTGTATAAGGTTATCCGTGCGAAAACGCCCGAAGAACTCGGACAGCATATCGTAGCGCAAGGGGGGACGTTTATGAACGACGCCGTTTTGCGCTCCTTTGAGATGGAAACGGGCAGGCAAGTCGTTCGCCCTGCGATTGCAGGGTTGATGGGCGCGTTCGGCGCGGCTCTGTATGCCAAGGAAATGCAAAAGGCGAAAACGTCGGCTTTGTTGTCGGCGGAAAGATTAGCGAAATTTTCCTACGTTTCACGTGCAACGACCTGCCGCGGCTGTACGTCGAATTGTAATATCAATATTTTGACCTTTGAAGACGGCAGCAAATTTATTTCGGGAAACAAGTGCGAGCGTGGCGCGGGCTTGAAACCGCAAGACGGAAAGTGGAATATTTACGAATACAAATATAACCGTTTGTTAAATTCGGCAGGGGACGTGTCGCAATCAACGGGCGAAAAGCAAAAACAAACGCGCGGCGTCGTGGGCTTGCCTTTCCAACTTGTTATGTTTGAACAGTTACCGTTTTGGTCGGCGTTTTTCCGTTCGCTGGGCTTTGACGTCAAGGTCAGCGATAAGAGTAGCCGCGATTTGTATTTCCGCGGTCAGCACACGGTTGCCAGCGATACGGTGTGTTATCCTGCA
This sequence comes from Candidatus Scatosoma sp., assembly GCA_045594165.1. GTDB lineage: Bacteria > Bacillota > Clostridia > Christensenellales > Borkfalkiaceae > Scatosoma. Next base: position 4,825 of record JAZNXZ010000175.1, on the reverse strand, counting down.
AAGCTGATGCACGGGCATATAGAAAGCTTGCTTGATAGCGGAGTGGATTTTATTTTCTATCCTTGCGAGAGTTATAATATTGACGAGCATGCGGCAAAAAATCATTACAACTGTCCGATTGTGGCGTATTATCCCGAGCTGTTAAAGGCGAATAACGAGCGTTTGACGGCGGAAAACTTTATTTCGCCCTATATTGATTTGAACGAGCGGAAATCTTGCGTGCGTAATTTAGAGGCGGCGTTTGCAAAATACGGCGTTACGAAAAAGGAAATAGACGGGGCGTTGAAGCAGGGCTTTGCCGCCCTTGCGGCGTATCAAAACGACGTGCGGGAAAAGGGCAGGGAAATCCTTGCGGCTGCGCGCGCAGAGGGTAAAAATACCGTCGTTTTGGCGGGCAGACCTTATCACGCCGACCCTGAAATCAATCACGGAATCGGGAAACTGTTGGTGTCGCTCGGCTTGGCGGTTTTGTCCGAAGATTGCGTATGCGACCAAGCGCCGATTGTGGACGTCAACGTGCTTAATCAATGGACGTATCATGCCAGATTATACCGCGCGGCAGAGTACGTATGCGGGCAAAAGGACGTGCAGCTTGTCCAACTCGTGTCCTTTGGTTGCGGTATCGACGCGCTGACCACGGACGAAGTGCGTACCATTTTGGAAAGCAACGGCAAGCTGTATACGCAAATCAAGATTGACGAAATCAATAACCTTGGCGTTGTGAAAATCCGTCTGCGCAGTATGGTGGCGGCAATCGGCGAAAAGGGCGAGGCGAAAACGGAAAACGAAGGGGGCGCAAGCGTATGAAACAGACAGACCGAGTAAGCTATAAAGAAAGCGTGCCTGTGTTTACGGCGGAGATGAAAAAGACGTATACGATTCTTGCGCCGAACATGCTCCCCTACCATTTTGAAATTTTGGCTGAAATCGTGGAAAACCGCGGCTACACCGTGGAGATTTTGAAGACGGAAGGGCGTTCGATTATCGACGAGGGCTTGAAACACGTGCATAACGATACGTGTTATCCCGCGCTTTGCGTTATCGGGCAATTTATCGACGCGCTGAAAAGCGGCAAATACGACGTGAATAAAACGGCGGTACTCATTACGCAGTCGGGTGGGGGATGCCGTGCGTCCAACTACGTGGCGTTGCTCCGTAAAGCGTTGCAGGCGGAATACCCCCAAGTACCCGTTTTGTCCTTAAATTTTTCGGGTTTGGAAAAGGGGAACGGGCTTGATTTGCGGTTGAAAGATATCTTAAAAATGGGCTACGGGATTTTCTATGCGGACGCGATTATGAGTTTGTACAATCAATGCAAACCGTACGCCAAAAACCCGAAAGAGGCGGACCGTGTCCGCGACGAGAGCATTGCCTTTGTCAAAACGACGTTGCGCTCAAAGGGGTATAAAAAGTACGAAAGTATCGTATCGGAATTGATTTCCCGCTTTCAGACGATAGAATTGCAGCGCACGGAAAAGGTAAAGGTGGGTATCGTGGGCGAAATTTACGTCAAATATTCCCCCCTTGCCAACAACGGGCTGGAAAACTTTTTGTATGCGGAAGATTGCGAACCGGTCGTGCCTGCGCTCATGGATTTCGTTATGTATTGTATCGTGAACGTCATCAACGACGCAAAACTGTACAACAAGGGCAAAAAAATGGCGTTCGTGTATAAATTGATTTACAAATTATTGCTGAAAATACAGCGCAAGATTATCGAGTTGTTTGAAGAGGCGGGGTTTGAACCTCCGCACGATTTTGAATATTTGCGCACGTGTGCAGATAAGGTTATCCACCAGGGCGTGAAGATGGGCGAGGGTTGGCTGATTCCTGCGGAAATGGTGGCTTTGTACGAGAGCGGCACGGAGAATATCGTTTGTACGCAACCGTTCGGGTGCTTGCCCAACCATATCGTTGGCAAGGGCGCGGCGCGTGCGGTAAAGGCATTGCACGAAAACGTGAATATCGTGCCGATTGACTACGACCCGTCCGCGACGAAAGTCAATCAAGAAAACCGCTTAAAATTGATGCTTGCGACGGCGCGGGATAAGATAGCGGAGAAAAACGCGGCGCAAGCTGCAGCGGAAAACAGCGAAGTTTTGCAAGAAGTTGCCGTGGATTAAAGTAGACAAAGGGGTTGTATATGCAACCCCTTTTTGCAACCAAAAGTTGATAAAAAACAACGAATAGTATATTGATTTTCACGAGAAAAACCATTATAATAGAGGTAGAAAGCCTTGGAGGGATGCGCCATGAGAACGATTGGTCAAAATATCACGTTTTACCGAAAGAAAAAGGGGTTTACCCAAGAAAAACTTGCGGAAATTTGTGAGGTAACACCGCAAGCGGTTTCCAAGTGGGAAAACGATTTGTCTTGTCCTGACGTTACGCTGTTGAAACGGCTTGCCCGCGCGTTTGCAATTAGCGTGGACGTTCTTTTAGAAGAGAACGAAAATGCGGTTGTGGATTTCGTTACGGAAGAAAGTGCGAAAGGGAAATTGCTGAAACTGCGCGTCATAGACGAAGAAGATAAAGTGATGATTAATTTACCAATTGCACTTATGGAAATATTGTTGAAAAATAAAGAACTGAAAAACGGTATCCATATAACGGATAAAGATTGTTTCAAAACGGTAGATTTTGAAAAGGTAATGGAGTTAGCTGCGCTTGGGGTTATCGGCAAAATCTTAGAGGTTCAATCGGGGAGTACGTTGGTGGAGATATGGGTAGAATAAAAATTATCGTTTCCCAAGGCGAGGGAACGCAACCGTTTGAAATGGGGCTGGAAGAAGGTGTACAACTCGCGATTGCAAAAATCGGGCTGTACGCTGACGAAGAAAAGAAAAAGGCGTTAATACAGGAAATAAACGCGCGCTTGGAAGAATACAACAAGCATAGCGGCGCGTTGGTGTTGTTAGAAGTGAAAGAAAATGAAAAACCGCTGATAAAAATTACGATTGCGTGAAATAAAGAGGCACGGGTATTCCGTGCCTCTTTATTTCATTGCGTACCGTGTGCCGCCTTTACGGCATATCGGGCGGCGTTTCTTGCCGTTCGGGCAGGAATTTCCAATACCGCGCGGGCATATATCCGCGCATTTGCTTTAACCGCTCACGACAGGGAATATTGACCGCACCGTAATATTTTTTCCATAAACTCTGCCAACCGTTTTCGTCTGCCGAAAGCAAAATATCTGCCTGCGCTAAGGGCGCAACAAAGGAATTTTTGCCGTCGTATACCGCCGCTTTTTGTCGCTTTACGTCGTGTAAAACAAAGGGGAATTGCGGCAACCTTGCCCGAAAATGTGGCAAAAGCAAATCGCAAATATCGTTGTCGGGAGAAAAGGGCGCGTACAATGCGCCGCTTTCCGTTTCCATAAAGCGGATAAAACCGTGCAATTTATGAATTTCGTGTCCGACCTTTTTGATATATTCCACGGCGGTAAACACGTCGGGATTGGCAAGCCGTTTCGACACGGGGCGTTTCTCTTGCGCAAGCAAACGGAAATACCGAAAGGCGACCTGTTCCTTATCGTCCATGCCGCACCGCAACAATCTGTCCAAATCAAACGCGCAATCGCTATCAAAAAACGATAGGCGTTCTTCCGCTTTTTTGGCGCGCGCAAAATCGGTAGGCACGTCCATCGTCGCCATGCCCAAGGGGATTTGCGTTTGCCCCGAGGTTACGATTGCACCTGCGTCGTGAAAGGCAAACAAAAGGACGGTTAAAAAGCCGTATTTCGTTCCGTCGAAAGTGTAAACCATGACACGCCCCCTTTACAACTGTCCGTGCAGAGCGATTAAGGCGTTTTGCGGAGTGGAAAGCATACCGAACAAATCTAACTGTTCGGCACTTTCCTGCGTTTCCGCCGCCGCCAACAATCCACGCACGGCGGTTACGTTTTCCGTTCCGAAAAACTTGCCGTTGCAGGTGATAAAATGTTTCGCGCGTTTTAACGCCACGCGCATTTTGGTTAGGTCCTCAAAGCACAGTTTGGTGTATTTGCGCGCCTCCATAATTTTATAGGCGTTTTTCGCGCCGATTCCCGGCACGCGGAGCAGCGTTTCCAAGGGCGCGCGATTGATTTCGACGGGGAAAAGATGCATATTTCTGAGCGCCCAAGCGCATTTCGGGTCGAATTCCATGGACAGATTTTCCCCTTCGCCGACGATTTCCTCCACCGAAAATCCGTAAAATCGGAGCAACCAATCCGCCTGATATAAGCGGTGTTCGCGTAGCTGTCCCGCGCCCACGTCGGGCAGAGCGTTATCCTTGACCACGGGCACGTACGACGAATAATACACTCGCTTTAATCCGTTCTTTTGATACAAAGCGTTCGTCAGGCGCAAAATCTGCCCGTCCGCCTCGGGGCTTGCGCCGATAATCATCTGCGTCGTCTGCCCGGCAGGCAAAAAATGCCCTTTGACTAAACCCTTTCTCTTTTCCTCGCGAAAGGCCGCCGTCTGCGTAGCCAACGTTTTCATGGGCAATAAAAGACTTTCCTTACTCTTTTGCGGTGCGAGCAGTTTCAGGCTCTTTTCGCTCGGCAATTCCACGTTATAGCTCATACGGTCGACGTAGCGTGCCGCCTCGGTCATCATGCGCTCGTTCGCGCGCGGAATACCTTTTAGATGTATGTATCCGTGAAAGCCGTATTCTGACCGTAGTTTTTTGACGACCAAAAGTAGCCGTTCCATGGTATAGTCGGGGTTGACGTGCACCGCCGAGGACAAAAACAGCCCCTCGATATAATTCCGTTTGTAAAAATCAACCGTCAGTTGACAAATTTCGTCGGGGGTAGCCGTAGCGCGCGGCACGTCTGCAT
>JAZNXZ010000174.1:0-8250 GCA_045594165.1 Candidatus Scatosoma sp. | reverse complement strand
CCTCGGTGCGTATTCGCTCAAGAGTATGCGCCCTGCTATGGAGAGCGTACACGAAAATGGCATTGAAAACGTTTTCTTCACCGTTTGGGGGGACAACGGCAAGGACTGTTCGTATTTTTCGATTTTGCCGACGTTGTACGTCCTTCGACAGTTTGCGGACGGCAACTACGATATGGACAAAATTAAGGCGGATATGAAGGCGAAATTCGGCTGGGATTACGACGAGTGGCTCGATTTAGATTTACCCAACGATTTGCGCGTAAACGGCGTAAAGGACGACAGGTGGAATTGCGTATGTAAAATCATGGCGTTTACCGACCCGTTCCTTGGTATGCGCGACGTGGATTACGCCGCGTTCGACCGTATTCCGTATGCGCAATACGGCAAAAAAATTGCTTCGCACGCAAAGAACGCAGGGGAATTTTCCTATATTTTCGATACGCTTGCTAAGCTTTGCGCCTATTTGGAGCATAAGGCGGACCTTGGTATTCGCACCCGCGCTCTGTATCAGGCAAGCGACAAGAAAGGGTTGAAAAAAATTGCCAAAGAATACGGGGAAACGGTAAAGAAGTTGGACGTGTTTGCGGTGGCGCAAAAAGACCTTTGGATGCGCGAAAACAAGGCGTTCGGTTGGGAAGTACAAGAGGTGCGTATCGGCGGTATTCGCGCGCGTTTGCTGACGTGTAAGGACCGTTTGCTTGCGTACGTAAACGGCAAGATAGACAAGATTGAAGAGCTGGAAGAAAAACTGATAGACAGTCAGTACGGATTTGGATATCATCTCTACCACGAAACGTACGGTCCGTCTAACCTTTAAGGGTTGAAAAACAAGGAAAAATCACTATTGACAGAACGCCGAAATCGGTGTATAATAAAGGCAATAAGGATAATAAAAAATAGGAGATATAGAATATGCAAATGACGTTCCGTTGGTACGGCGAAGGTAACGACCGTATCAGTTTGCAGGACATCAAACAAATTCCCGGCGTCAAGGGTATCGTGTGGGCTTTGCACGATAAAATGCCCGGCGAAGTTTGGGAAGAACACGAAATTGCAGCCGTAAAGGCGCAATGCGATAAGTACGGTTTTAATATCGACGTGGTCGAATCGGTAAACGTACACGACGATATCAAAATCGGTTTGCCTACCCGTGATGGGTATATCGCAAATTACATACAGACGATTCGCAACCTTGCGAAATTCGGCGTAAAAGTTATCTGTTATAACTTTATGCCCATTTTCGATTGGACGAGAAGTAACCTTTTCCACGAAGTTGGCGACGGTTCTACCGCGTTGTTCTATGAAAAGGGCATGATTCAGGACGATTACAACGCAATGGCGAAATACATTTTGGATTTCACCGAAAAATACAATATGTCTTTCCCTGGCTGGGAACCTGAACGTATGGCAAAACTCGACCAGCTGTTCAAGGCGTACGAGGGCGTTGACCACGAAAAATTGTGGGCGAACTTGAAATATTTCTTGGAGGCGTTGATGCCCGTCTGCGAAGAAACGGGGATTAAAATGGCAATCCACATGGACGATCCGCCTTGGGATATTTTCGGCTTGCCCAGACTTCTTGTCGACGAGCCGAGTATTGATAGATTCTTGAAAATGGTCGATCATCCTTGCAACTGTTTGACGCTCTGTTCGGGTAGTTTGAACGCAAATCCCGAAAACAACGTGGCGGCAATCGTCAGAAAGCATTGCGACCGTATCGCGTTTGCGCATATCCGCAACGTAAAACATTTTGAAAACGGCGATTTTTCTGAGGCAAGCCATCGTGATTGCGACGGCGACACGGGGATTATCGAAATTGTGAAAGCATATCACGATTGCGGTTTTGACGGCTATATCCGTCCCGACCACGGCAGACATCTTTGGGGCGAAAAGGCAGGCACGGTACGTCCCGGTTACGGTTTGTACGACCGCGCGTTGGGCATTATGTATATGCTCGGTATTTGGGACATGCTCGATAGGTTGGACGGTAAAAATTAGAAATGAAGACGTATTTAATTGCGGTGGATATGGAAGGCGTGCACGGCGTTAGCGGCTTGGCTTATGAGGAATCGCCTATGTACGGTATGCCCCGCACGTCGGAAGAATACGGACGTGCCGTGGCGGCGGCTACAAAAGAAATCAACGTCGCCGTGGACGAGCTGTTTGCGTGCGGAGCGGAAAAAGTGGTGGTTTGGGATAACCACGGCGGCGGCGGAAATTTGGATTTTTCGTTAATCGATTCGCGCGCTAAGCAATACGTTCCCGACAACAGCAAACCCCGTATGGAGTTTATGAGCCGTTTTGATTTTGACGGCGTGCTGTATATCGGGTATCATTCGCGCGCAGGTTCGCTCCGCGGCGTAATGTCGCACACGTACAACAGCCAAGCGATACAATATTATCGGCTTAACGGCAAACAAGTGGGCGAATTTGACGTGGACAGCACTATTGCGGCGTCGTACGGCGTACCGTCGGTTTTTGCGGCGAGCGACGACGTTTGCGTGGCACAGATTTTGGAAAGATGTCCCGAAGCGGAAACGACGGTGACGAAAATCGGTATTTCCCGAAGAAAGGCGACCTTCCTTGAAGAAAACGAGGTGCTTGCGAATATCCGCGCTGGCGTAAAGCGTGCGCTTGCCAAGGATATACAGCCGATAACACTCGCGTTTCCTTGCGAAATCGAAGTCCGTTATACCAGACAAGAGGCGGCAGAAAACAATTATCAAAGACTGTCGGCACATATCCCCGTTGCTTGGGGCGACGACGCGCACACAATACGCGCGACTTTGCAAAATATAGACGATTTGCAATTATTTTTAATTATTTTTTAAGATAAAAAATCAAACAAAATAGGAGAATATAAAAACATGAACGTACCTTTTAACGTAAATTTGGAAAACAAAGTGGTTGCCGTAACGGGCGCAGGCGGCATTATTTGCAGCGAATTTGCAAAGGCTTTGGCAGAATGCGGCGCAAAGGTTGCCCTTTTGGATATCAACTACGACGCAGCGGCGGCTGTGGCGGCGCAAATCGGCGACAACGCCATCGCAATCCGTTGCAACTGCTTAGATAAGGAAAGCATTATCGAGGCGAAAAAATCGATCAACGAAAGCTTTGGCGCGGTGAACTTTTTAATCAACGGCGCAGGCGGTAACAACCCTCGCGCGTCCACGGACAACGAAACCATGTCGCCCGATTTGGAAGGCGTGAAAGATTTCTTTGCTTTGGAAGAAAGCGGTTTGAAATTCGTATTCGATCTCAACATCACGTCGGCGTTCTTGGTAACGCAGGTGTTTGCGCCCGACATGATTAAAACGGGTGGCAACATCATCAATATTTCGTCCATGAATGCATACCGTCCCTTGACGAAGATCCCTGCGTACTCGGCGGCAAAGGCTGGTATTTCCAACTTTACGCAATGGCTTGCGGTGCATTTTGCGCCTTGCAATATCCGTTGCAACGCCATTGCGCCCGGTTTCTTCGTAACCAACCAAAACCGCAGCTTGCTGTTCAACGAAGACGGCACGCCTACCCCTAGAACGGGTAAAATTTTGGCGGCTACCCCGATGAAGAAATTTGGTGAAATTTCCGATTTGATCGGTTGTTTGCTGTGGCTTGCGGACGACAATGCAAGCGGTTTCGTAACGGGTACGGTAATTCCCGTAGACGGTGGGTTCTCTGCTTATAGCGGCGTTTAACGGTATAAAATTTCGCCCGTTGTTCCCGATAAGAACAACGGGCGATTTGTTCATTAAGAAAAAAAGGAAAGAGTATGGAAAAATATATTATCGGTATCGACCTTGGCGGTATGGGCGCAAAAGGCGCAGTGTTTTCTTACGACGGTAAGCTGCTGTACGACGGCAAAGTGAAGACCTGTAAAGACGACGGCTTTGAGGGCACGGTGCAGTTACTTGGGCAATTTTCTAAAGATTTAGCAAAGGGCGCAGGGGTGGACTATGCGGACGTCGTCGCCATCGGTTTAGGTTCGCCCGGCGTCGTGGATAGCCGCCGCGGTATCGTGCTCCGTTGGAGTAATTTCGACTGGGATAACGTGCCTTTGGCTGAGCGTTTTTCAGCGGTTTCGGGAAAGTCCGTATATATCGCAAACGACGCCAACATAGCGGCGCTTGGCGAGGCAAAGTTTGGCTCGACGTCGCAATATCAAAGCAGTATCTTAATCACAATTGGTACGGGGGTTGGTAGCGGTATCGTCTTTGACGGGAAATTGATTGAAGGCTTTCGTAGTGCGGGTGCAGAACTTGGACACGTAACGATTCGCGAGGGCGGATTGCCGTGTGCGTGCGGACGTCGCGGCTGTTATGAAAAGTATGCGTCTACGACGGCGCTTATCCGTCAAACCCGACATGCAATGGTGGAAAATTTGAACAGCTTGCTTTGGGAAGAGGCTGGTGGAAAAATTGAAAACGTCGACGGCAGAACGGCGTTTGCCGCGGCGCGTCGCGGGGATAAAACGGCGCAAGCGGTAATCGAGCAGTTCGTCGGATATCTCTCGGAAGGCATTGCCGACTTCGTCAATATTTTACGTCCGGAGGCAATCGTTTTGGGCGGTGGTATCGTGGCGGAGGGCGAGGCGTTGTTTGACCCGCTCCGCAAAGCCGTAGACGCCAGGACGTATATTGCCATGGATATCGTGCCGTTGAAGATTGTCGGCGCGGCGCTTGGAAACAAAGCAGGTATTTACGGCGCGTATTCGATGGCGAAAGAAAATTTGGAAAATGCTGAGAAGTGATAAAAAACAGCATGAAAAAGTAAGAAAACCGTATTGCAAAAGCATACGGAATATGATATACTGATTGCATGCGCGAGAGCATGCGCAAAAAAAAGAAAACGGGAAATAAGATATATGAAGAAGAACGTATTCGTTAAAAATTGGCGTTTGGCATGGTTACCTAACGCACAGGTGAATGGGGAAGATATACAGTTGAAAACGCCTGCGGACGTGGAAAAAGGCGGTTATCAAACAATCGAAGCGAGCGTCCCGGGGAATTTTGAACTGGATTTTATGCGCGAAGGGTTGATAGACGATATCTATTTTGGCGACAACACCGTCAAAGGGCAGAAAAACGAAAATTTGCATCTGTATTATTTTACCGAATTTACTTATGATAAGCAAGACGGTTTCGACGCTTTCCTTTGCTTTGAAGGGGTGGATACGGCAGCGGAAATCTATTTGGACGGAGAACTGCTCGGGTTTGTGGAAAATATGTTTAACGAACATAGATTTTCCTTAAAAGCCGTGGCGGAGGGCAAGCATACCTTGCTCGTACATATTTTACCGGCGGCAATTTACGCGCGGCAATTTGATTTGCCTGCTATGTGTTATGGACTGAAATACAATCACGACACATTGCAGATAAGGAAGTCGATGTCTATGTTCGGTTGGGATATTATGCCCCGTATCGTATCGGGCGGACTTTGGAAACCGGTTTCTATCGAATATTTGCCCCAATCCCGTATCGTCAATCCGTTTACCTACGTGAAAGATTTTAACAGTGAAAAGGACGTTTGGACGGAAACGTGTTTCCGCATTGAAACGACGGCGGAATACATGTTCGATTTTTCCGTGGAATTGACAGGGCGTTGTAAAGACAGTGTATTTACAAAAAAATATGTGCCGTACACGGCAAACGTGCGTATGCAATTCGGAGTTGAAAATCCCTATCTGTGGTGGCCGAAGAACTACGGCGAACCGAATTTGTACGACGTAGAAATCGTGTTATATTATAAGGGTGTGGAAGTCGATCGCGTACAATACCGTACCGGCTTGCGCCACGTATGGCTTAGACGTACTTCGCGTTCGGGGAACGACGGTGATTTTTGTTTTATCGTCAACGGCAAGCGGACGTTTGTTTTGGGTACCAACTGGGTGCCGACCGATGCTTTCCCGTCTAGACACGACGAATATACTCTCCGCGATATTAAGCTTGCAGACGATATCGGCTGTAACATGATTCGTTGTTGGGGTGGTAACGCGTACCCCAGCGACGTGTTGTACGATTATTGCGACGAACACGGTATTATGGTTTGGCAGGATTTTGCGCTTGCATGCGGACATTATCCCGACGATAAACGCATCTGTGATTTGGTGCGCGAAGAAGTCAAGCAGGTAGTAATTCGTTTAAGAAACCACCCGTCCTTGACGCTTTGGGCAGGGGACAACGAATGCGATTCGTTCGTTTCTAATTATTGGAAAGACCACAGCGACGAAAATAAACCCTCGTCCTATCTCAATCCCAACCAAAACGTGTTGACGCGTGACGTTGTTTTGCACGAGCTTCGCAATCACGACGCAACCCGTCCGTATTTGCCTAGCTCGCCCTATATCGACGAAATCGTGTACAAATACGGTATGCCTGCGGAAGACCATTTGTGGGGACCGCGCGACTATTTCAAAGGGAATTACTACGGCACGGCGGAGGCGCATTTCGCGTCGGAAATCGGGTATCACGGCTGTCCGTCCCCGAAATCCTTAGAAAAATATATCTCGGCGGAGCAAATGCCGAAAAATTCCATCTACGATATTTGCGATAAGCCCGATTGGTTGGTGCATGCGGCGGGTATGGAAACGTGCGTGGAAGAAAACCCGTACGCATACCGTCTGCCGCTTATGATTAGCCAAGTAGAGCGTATCTTCGGCACGGCGAGTGCGGATTTGGACGTTTATGCACGTCAAAGCCAAGTTTCGCAGGCAGAGGCGGTGAAATTCTTCATTGAATATTTCCGCACGACAAAAGGCAGAAGAACGGGGCTTTTGTGGTGGAATATTATCGACGGCTGGCCACAGATTTCGGACGCGGTGGTCGATTGGTACGGCGTGAAAAAGATTGCGTACGGGTATATCAAGCGTTCGCAAGCGCCCCTTTGTCTGATGTGTGCAGAGCCGAAAAACGGCGTTTTGCCCTTGATTGCCAGCAACGACACGCAAGAGGATAAAAAGGTGGAATACACCGTAGAAAACGTGGTTACGGGCGAAAAGATTGCGTGCGGTAGCTTTGCAATCGAGGCGAACGGCTTGGTAACAGTAGCGGATTTGCCCGAGCAAAAAGACGGTTTCTATCTGATCCGTTGGACGGATGGAAAGGAAAGCGGCGTCAACCATTTCGTCTGCAATATCGGCGACGATTGGACGTGGGAAAGATACGCCGATTGCATGAAAAAAGTCGGTTTCTACGACGAATTTGAAGGCTTTTAAGCGAATAAAAAACAACAATAAAATCAGCCGCTGCGCTTAGCCGAGCGCGGCGGCATTTTCATTAATATAAAAGTGTATAAAACGCCGTGTTTTTCCGCAAAATAACCGAAAAGAGGTGTGCTATGTTTCAACCGTATTTGGATATTTTGTGGGAGTTTTTGAAGGCGTTTTTGGTGGGTGGTAGTATCTGCATGATCGCCCAAGTTATTATCAATTATACCGATTTGACCGCAGGGAAAATTTTGGTAATGTTCATGCTGTTCGGCGTGGTGTTACAAGGGCTTGGCGTGTATCAGTATCTCGTCGATTTTGCAGGCGCAGGGGCTACCGTACCGATTTCAGGCTTTGGCTATCTTTTGGCAAGCGGCGCTATCAAGGGCGCGCAAAAGGGTTTGATAGGAGCGTTGACCGGCTCTCTTTCCGCCGCCAGCGCAGGGATTTCCGCCGCCGTTATCTTTTCCTTTCTAATGGCAATGATTTTCCGCTCTAAGAGTAAGAAAAACTAAGGGGACAGGTCGGATCTATTGCCGAAAATATCCGATTGCAGATAGGTATCGGGGACTGTGCCGACAATAACGTATTCGCCCACGAGGATTTGTGTGGTAACCGCAAAATTTTTCGTTTTCGAGGGCATAACGATACTAATATCCGCAATAACGTTCAGGTAAATAGAGTGCTTGGTCTGGTTAATGCCCACGCTTTCAAAAGCGGAAGAAAAGGCGCAAGAAACGCTACTGACCGGGATAATGCGAAAATGGATGCTCGGCCCTAATCCGGCAAAAGCCTCGATACCCGTCAATGCGCCTAAGGGTACGGGGATACCGTTTAAGCTCAGGTTTTTCAGGTTGGATTGGGATATGGATGCGGTGTCGCGCGCAATTTTATTGATTTTTAGGGGGTTTGCCTCAAACGCCACGATATCGCCCTGTTCGTTGCGCGTGATGCTTACCAAATCTTCGTACCGCATTTCGTCGCTGAGCGTGTAATACACTGCGTCGTTGACGGCGACCGTCGTACTGGCGCGCATGGTCGCTTCG
>JAZNXZ010000173.1:0-3266 GCA_045594165.1 Candidatus Scatosoma sp. | reverse complement strand
GGCGTGCAACGTGTGTTCGGCAATTTAATGAACAAGAACGCCCTGCTTGTGTCTACGCTGTCGTGCCAAGTAATTAGCAACGTGCCTTCGGCAATTTTACTCTCGCAATTTACCGGCAATTATAAGGCGTTGCTGCTTGGGGTTAATATCGGCGGCTGCGGTACGCTGATTTCCTCTTTGGCGAGCCTGATTACCTTCCGCGAATACACGGCGCACAACCCCGGCGGCGCAAAAAAATATATCCTGCTGTTCTCGGCGTTCAACTTTGCGTTTTTGGGAATTTTGTTAGGCGCGTGCGCATTGTTATTGTAACATTTTAGAGCATGAAAAAAGAATGGTCCACGTGGAACCGGGAACAGCCTTTTTGTTTTTCCGTATTATTTACCGCCAAGGCATTTTACCAGCACGGCTTTTTGCGCGTGCAGACGGTTTTCCGCCTCGTCGAAGATTTCGTTTGCATGCGCTTCGAAAACCTCCGCCGTGATTTCCTCTTCGCGGTGCGCAGGCAAACAATGCAATACCATTGCTTTTTCGTTTGCTACTTTCATAACGTTTGCGTTGATTTGGTAGTTCTTGAACACTTTCTTGCGTTCTTCCGCTTCCGCCTCTTGCCCCATGGACGCCCATACGTCGGTATACAGCACGTCTGCGCCCTTTGCCGCCTCCAACACGTCGTCCGTACAGGTAAATTTGCCGTTTTCTTGCGCCCAAGCCATAATTTCCGCATCCGGCTCGTATCCCTTGGGACAAGCCACGGACACTTCCATACCCATCTTGATACCGCCGACAATCAGTGAGTTGGTCATGTTGTTGCCGTCGCCGATATAGCAAAGCTTATTGCCTGCGCACGCACCTTTATATTCGCGAATCGTCATCAAATCGGCAAGCACTTGGCAAGGATGGCAATAGTCCGTCAAACCGTTGATAATGGGAATAGAACCGTAGGTCGCCAAATCTTCCACTTCCTTTTGCGCAAAGGTACGAATCATGATACCGTCCAAATAGCGCGACAACACGCGCGCCGTATCTTCCACGGGTTCGCCTCTGCCGATTTGTAAATCGCGCGCGCTCAAAAACAGCGCGCTGCCGCCCAAATCGTACATGCCTACTTCGAAAGAAACGCGGGTACGGGTAGACGATTTCGAAAAAATCATACCCAAAGTCTTGCCTTTCAAAAGGTGGTGTTCAATCCCGTTTTTCTTTTCAAATTTCAGTTGGTCCGCAAGGTTCAAAATTTCCGTAATTTCCTTTTTGGACAAATCCATCAACTTTAACAAATGCTTCATTTTTCAATCTCCTCTTTGATAATCTCTATCGCCTTTTTCAGCGTTTCAAAAGGTATATTCAAAGCGGGCAGTAGCCGCACTTTATTTTTCGCTTTTATCGCCAGCACGCCGCGCGCCATGCAATTTTTAATAATTTCGGACGCGTCCTTTTCCGTTTCCACGCCAATCATCAATCCCATGCCCGTAACACTCTTTACGCCCTTTGCCGAGCCAAGCGTTTCAAACACGTACGCGCTCTTTTCTTGCACTTCCGCCAGCAGTTTGTCGTCGATACGTTGCAAAATACTGAGCGCACCCGCGCACGCCACGGGGTTGCCGCCGAACGTCGAACCGTTTAACCCGGGTGTAAACAAACTTTCCGCCCTCTCGCCGAGCATGGTCGCCCCAATAGGTAAACCGCCACCCAAACCCTTTGCCGTCGTAACGACGTCGGGGGTAATGCCATAGGCTTGGAACGCGTACAAACTACCCGTTCTGCCGTTGCCCGTCTGCACTTCGTCCACAATCAATAAAAGGTCGTTTTCTTTCGCCAAGTTTTCCACCGCTTTGACGTACTCTCTATCCAACGCAGTTACGCCCCCCTCGCCTTGCACAAGTTCCAGCATCACGCCGCAACATTGATAGGTTTTTACCAGCGTTTTCAGCTCGTCAATATCGTTTGCCGTAGCGTGAACGAACCCGTCCGTCATAGGGGTAAAATGTTGATGAAAAACGTCCTGTCCCGTTGCGGAAAGGGTGGTAATCGTACGCCCGTGAAAACTGTTCTTTAAGGTGATAATGACGTAATGTTCCTTGCCTTTTGTCAGTTCGCCGTGCTTTCTTGCCGCCTTAATGGCGCACTCGTTCGCCTCCGCGCCGCTATTGGAAAAGAACACTTTTTTCATGCCCGTTCTTTCGCAGAGTTCCTTGGCAAGCAGCGCGCAAGGCTCGCTGTAATAGAGGTTGGACGTGTGTTGGATTTTGTCGAGCTGCGCAATCACCGCTCGTTTCCAAATCTCGTCGCCAACGCCAAAGGAGTTGACGGCAATGCCCGTGCCAAGGTCGATATATTCCTTACCCGTTTCGTCGTACACAATCGAGCCTTTCCCCCCCACGAGTTGTACGGGAAAACGTGCGTACGTGCCTGCTATATATTGTTTGTCTGTTTCGATAACGTTCATAATGTTTCCTTAGATTTTATTGCCCGATACGAACATTGTACCCAAGCCCTCGTCCGTCAAAATTTCGATAAGAATTGCGTGCGGCACTCTGCCGTCCAAAATAAAGACTTTTTTAACGCCGCGGCGAATCGATTCGATACAGCAGTTGATTTTGGGAATCATGCCGCCGCTGATAACGCCGTCGCGGATAAGTTTGGGCGCGTCGGATACATACACCTTGGAAATAAGCGTGGACGGGTCGTCCTTGTCCATACAAAGCCCGACGATATCGGTCATGGAAATCAAGCACTCGGCTTTCAGTTCCCCTGCGATACGCGCCGCCGCCGTGTTGGCGTTGATGTTGTAGGTGTTGCCGTGTTCGTCATAGCCGACGGTGGAAATAACGGGGATGTATCCCTTTTCCAAAACGTCCACGATCGAGGATACGTCCACGTCGGTAATATTGCCTGCAAAGCCGTGGATATCGTCCACTTTTTCCGCCTTGAGCATGTGTCCGTCCACACCGCAAAGCCCGATTGCCTTACCGCCTTTGCTCTGTAACAGGTTGACGAGATTTTTGTTGACTTTGCCTGCCAAAACCATCTGCACGATATCCATGGTTTCCTGATCGGTCACGCGCAAGCCGTCGATAAATTCGGACTTTTTACCGATTTTGCCGAGCATTTCGGTGATTTCAGGACCGCCGCCATGCACCAAAACGACTTTTACGCCGATAAGCGAAAGGAGCACGATATCCCCCATTACGGCGTCTTTGAGGTCGTCGCTAATCATAGCGTTTCCGCCGTATTTCACAACGACGATTTTATCGTAATATTTTTGG